>JAUXAH010000585.1 GCA_030614945.1 Phycisphaerae bacterium | reverse complement strand
TCGAATTGTAAGGGGCCTTAAATGTTAGAAAATATTTACGATCGCATTAATGATTACGGTTCGGTTAAGATTTCATTGGCCAGCCCCAATGATATTCGCAGCTGGTCTTTTGGCGAGGTGCGCAAGCCCGAGACCATTAACTACCGTACTTATCGTCCGGAGAAGGACGGCTTATTCTGTGAGCGAATTTTCGGGCCGGAGAGGGACTGGGAATGCGCTTGCGGCAAATATAAAGGTACCAAGTTCAAGGGGATAATTTGCGACCGTTGTGGAGTCAAGGTTACGCATAGTCGCGTCCGCCGCAAGCGAATGGGACATATCAATCTTGCAGCACCGGTAGTGCACATATGGTTTTACAAGGCCATACCAAATCGTCTTGGTACCCTTCTGGCAATGAAAAGTGCAGACCTGGAGAAAATAATTTATTTCCAGGACTATGTTGTTACCGACCCGGGCCAAAGCCCGTTGAAGCGGGGTCAATTGCTTATCGAAGAGGAATACCGTGAGGCGTTGAATAAATACGGTAATGCATTTAAGGCTTCAATGGGCGCCGAAGCCATCAAGGCACTGTTGCTAAATCTTGACGTGCATGCCACCAGCTCCGAGCTAAGGCTGGCTATAACCAAGACCAACAGTAAGCAGAAGATCAAGGATCTCACTAAACGTCTCAAGACCGTTAACGAAATTAAAAACAGCAATAACAAGCCCGAGTGGATAGTGCTTGAAGTTGTTCCTGTTATTCCGCCGGATTTACGTCCTCTGGTTCTTCTTGAAAGGGGCAATTTCGCAACGAGCGATTTGAATGACCTTTACCGGCGAATTATCAATCGTAACAACCGGTTGAAAAAATTGATGGACCTTAATGCCCCCGAGGTGATTATCCGCAATGAGAAAAGAATGCTTCAGCAGGCGGTCGATTCACTGCTTGACAACGGTCGCTGCCGCAGGCCGGTCCTCGGCAGTAATAATCGGCCTCTAAAGTCCCTGACCGATATGATTAAGGGCAAGCAGGGCCGATTCCGTGAGAACCTGCTCGGCAAGCGTGTGGATTACTCAGCTCGTTCGGTAATTGTAGTAGGACCTAATCTGAAACTCTATCAATGCGGCCTGCCGAAGAAAATAGCGCTGGAGTTGTATCAGCCATTTATTATTCGCAAACTTAAACAGCACGGCCTTGCCGATACGATTAAAAGCGCCAAGAGAATGATTGAGAGACGTGAGATGGGAGTCTGGGACGTTCTGGAAGAAGTGATTCATCAGCATCCTGTCTTGCTCAACCGTGCCCCTACCCTTCATCGAATGGGCATTCAGGCCTTCGAGCCGGTCCTCGTCGAAGGCAATGCGATTATGCTTCACCCGTTGTCCTGTAAGGGATTCAATGCCGACTTTGACGGCGACCAGATGGCGGTGCATTTGCCGTTGAGTAT
>JAUXAH010000369.1 GCA_030614945.1 Phycisphaerae bacterium | reverse complement strand
CCTTGCTCTTTAATACCAAATCATATAGGGGCAGGTGTGCCCCTATCGGGCCGGCCGGCCGATAGATCCATTCTGTCTTCTCAAAGGCTTCCTTCTTCATATGGTTTCTTACCTCAGTCTCGAGCTGCAAATCCCTATCTGCCGTCCTTATCACAATATCGACATCCCGAGGCGGCTTCTTGTCTTGCTTGACTGTCGAACCAACCTCCGAGATATAATCCGGAATTAGTACAATATCCGAATAGTCCTTAAAGATCCCCGCCGGCCTAGTAGTCTTTGCCACAATGATTACCGCGTTGTTATATACCGACTTCTCGAATTTTGTGGGATAGATAATATCCTCACCCAATTCCATTAGCTCATCGAGGGTGCTGTATTCGTGAATGTGAGTGGGGTCTTCTCGCTTTCCCAGAGGTACAATGTGGATTGAAACTCTTTTCGATACTCTCGCACATTCGCTGATAACCTTCCCCGGCTCTGGTACATGCTCTAGGACATGGTTAGTAATAACCCCGTCAAAAAACTCATCGACAAAGGGCAACTCTTCCCCGTAGCCTTGGTAGACATTGAACTTCTTTCTCCTGCCGAATTCTACCGCTGCCTCGGCCGGCTCAATTCCGGTCGGCTCAAACCATCCCTTGAGTAAGGCCAGAAGCCAGCCCACTCCGCAGCCTACATCTAAGACGGTCTTGCAATAATATTTTTGCAAGATCCTAACGATACTCCCGGCGTCTTCGATCTGCCAGGGATAAAGGTCCTTGAAGGTCTCGAAGTAATCCCAGCCAAATATATCATCTACGGTTCCGCCATCATCCGACTTCTCAAGGAGGGTATTATGCCTCACGTTCCTCTGCTTCATCTCCCCCAGCAGAATACTGTGAACCTTCAGTAGAAGTTCCCTCTGTTCTTTGGCCTTCTCCGGGGTCAAATGCTTCAATCCGGACCACAGTCCATGAACGTGCTTATGAATATTCAATAACTCCGTCAGATTGATTTCCTCTACCGACTGCTCGGTGATATCTGTTAACTTCAAATTTAATAGATCCTTTCTTCTATGAATTTAGGCCTATCGGTTATCTTAATCACTTTTCCTTTAAGGTCCTTGGCTGCCCTCTCGGCAACTGCCAGATCTGGGAAGGGAGAATACCCGTAGAGAATGTCTCTTTTGAATATCGAAAGTATATCCTTTATAAACTTATCCTCGCATTCCCACACATTGTCTTTTATGGTGGCTTTAACCCCTTCTATCTCTATAGTCACCGCCATTAATATATTCCCCTCACTAAATTGTAGATAAAGTCAAAATACTTCGGGTCCCTGCTAGCCAGCCTATAAGGGTTCTTATAAAATTCTCCCAGACCCATGCTCAATACCTCGCTCGCCCTTCCTTGATAGTCTTTCCCCATGTAAGGGTCAATAAACTTGTCTTTCCTAGTGAGCTCATCTGCTCCGAATCCATCTAACAAGCGGACCAGAGTATCTCCCTTAGTTCTCTTTTTATAGAAGGCCATAATCGATTCGTGTGCCTTTGGGTTCATATCTTCCAGCCAATGCCCCAGTTCATGGACAACCACTCGGGTATCTTTAAAAACTATTGGAGGCTTCCCGATATAAATTGTACCCTTCTGATAGAATGACCTGCGTGCGGCTCTTCCAACCTGAGGGAATACCACTCCCATGGCCTCCTTATCAATAAGTTTGCTAAATTCTCTTACTCCATTTCGGAGGAACGCCTTCTCGCTTTCTTTTATTGCTTCAGACCATTCTGGATATAAATTAAAGCCTTCATCGCTGACCTGTAATAACTTCCTCATTTTTACAGCATTTGCTTCTTTGATTACGCTTATCTTCCCTTTAGTCATCAAGGACAAATCTTTGTATTTCTCAGCCGAATCAGATAGCCCAAGTCTTCTAAACTCAAAAGCCCTTTTTTCTTGTCTAAAGGCCCGAAGTTCAAGCATCCTAAGTTCTTCGAATTCAGCATCATGAATTTTCGAGATTTCTGACCTTATCTGCTTAGGGGTCTTTACCCTTTTCGGTTTCGGCTTAATTGGAATCCCTGGTTTTGGTTTCCTCTTAACAGGCTTACTGCTAAATAAAGAAGAGCATCTGCAATGTATAATCTCTTCCATGCCTGCACCCAAGCTTGTATCCCCCGGGTACATCAACCGATATCCGCCTACAATATAGGCTTCATTCAGAAGAACAGTCTGACCGTTGGCATCTTTATGGGTATCTCTGGCATCTGCCACGGCAGCAGACCAAGTCTTCGATTTTACAACCTTGCTCTCCTTCGCCCCCAACTGCCTGCCGTTCTCGATCATGCCGTGTGCCTCTGTCTTGGCTATCATCCTGGACCTGTAGCCCATTGATAGGTCTTTGAATATTTTGTTTTTAATGTTCTTAGCTATTTCGCTATAGTGTAGTCTCTCCTTCAATCCGGATAAGATCATTCTCTTAATCCTTCTTGCCGTGGTCTTATCAACATATTCAGCCATAGCAAGCGAGTACCGATTAGCGAACTTAAATACTTCCTGATCCATTAATAACTCT
>JAUXAH010000320.1 GCA_030614945.1 Phycisphaerae bacterium | reverse complement strand
ATTTTTAATGTTATCAGCAAATCCGGCCAAACCACGGAGACTCTAAGCCAATTTATGATTATCCGTCAACTGCTTCTGGACAAGCTCGGTCCCAAAGGCTTACAAAACCACGTAATCATAACCACTGACCTCACGCGGGGTCCTCTTCGCAAAATCGTCGCTGATGCGGCTTTGCGCTGTCTCGAAGTTCCGCAGGGTGTCGGTGGCAGATTTAGCGTCTTAAGTGCCGTTGGCCTGTTCAGTGCCGCTATGTGCGGAGTTGATATCGATTCCCTTCTGGCAGGCGCCTGCGGTATGGACAAAAGGGTTAGTTGTGAAGATTTTTACAAAAATCCCGCGGCAATAAACGCAGCAATAAACTACCACTTTTATAATCGAGGCAAGAAAATATCCGTAATGATGCCCTATAGCTATGCCCTGAAAGATTTGGCTGATTGGTACCGCCAGCTCTGGGCCGAAAGTCTCGGCAAAGCAAAAGATTTAACCGGCGACGATGTTCATATAGGCCCAACGCCCGTCAAGGCCCTCGGCGCCACCGACCAGCACAGCCAGGTGCAGTTGTATCGCGAAGGCCCCAACGACAAATTATTCACTTTCCTGCAGGTCAATAATTTCGATAAGGACCTGAAAATAGGCTCCGCTCCAGATGGTGCCCCTGAACTCGGCTTTCTTGCCGGTAAAGATTTGAGCACACTGTTCAATAACGAAAAGAGAGCTACCGAGTATGCCATTCTGCAGAGCAAACGTCCCTGCCTCACAGTCTTTTTCGATAAGGTAAATGCTTATACCGTCGGTGAGTTTATTTATTTGTACGAGGTAACAACTTCTTTTGCCGGTGCATTGTTCGGCATTAACCCTTACGACCAGCCCGCTGTTGAGTTAGGCAAAGAAGCTACTTTCGCTCTTATGGGCAAGCCCGGCGACGAATATGAAAAATTGGCACAGCAAATTCAATCTCTAACCGAAATTGACGGAGACTTTCTGGTCTGATGCACCTGGGGTTTTTCAATGTTTTGGCACATTTGTCCGCGATGGACTCTCGCCTTCGCCTCGCAAGTATGTTTGCGGTGTTAATTGGTGGTCTTGTAGCGGGCTATCTCGCAAGCAATCGATTTGGTGTGCCGGAGCACCTGGCCAAAAAAATAATGACCGCCGTCCTGGTCTCCTTCAATTGGCTCATCGCACTGCTCGTAATCTGGCGTATGCAGTTGAGCCGCCAGCTCGTTTGGCTGCCGGTAGTTGGCTTATGTTTAATGCTGACAAGCACGGCTCTTTCAATAGGGCTCTTTTCTTTCCTCAAGCTCAACCGAAGAAGCCGATTGACACTCATCCTGGCGGGGGGCCTGAGCAATATCGGATATACCGGCGGCGCTTTCGTTTGTTATGCTTTATTTGGTGCGGTCGGTCTCGCCCTGGCCAACATATACTTCTTACTTTATTTACCAACTTTGTATCTTATCTTTCTTCCTCTGCTAAAGGTGCGGGAACTTCGAATGAAGGACTCCAACGCCGGATTCACGCTCAAGCAGGTCCTGGACCCCCGTTGTCTTGCGATTCCAGCCATAATAACAGCCATAATTCTGAATTTGACCAATGTCAAAACCCCCGATTTCGTGTTGAAATTTCATATTATCGATATCTTCGTTTACACCGCCTCCAGCCTGTCGTTTTTCGCGATTGGCCTGCGGGTAAAATTATCTCGGCTCAAAAACCATATAAACTTGTATTTTCCGCTCGCTGCGGTAAAATTTATTCTGACACCGGCAGCGGCTCTTCTGATTATCTGGCTGCTGGCACTGACCGGGCGAAACTTGGACGGCTTGGTTGAAAAAGTGATAATAGTTCTGTCGGCTACCCCGAGTGCCGTTCTTATGGTGACAATGAGCAACGTTTTTGATTTAGACGGCCCGTTAGCAAGTGCACTCTGGGTGGTTACTACGGCAACGTTTGCTGCAATTGTTGTGCCCGTGTTATTTTTTGTCTTCACTTGAAAAGGGGCTGGCAATGGACTACGCAGTGGTAATGGCAGGGGGCACCGGAAAAAGATTATGGCCGCTCAGCCGAAAAAAACGCCCCAAACAGGTCTTAAAGCTTCTCGATGGCCAAACACTTCTGCGTTGTTGTTTTGAGCGGCTCTCGCCGATATTTGATACAAGAAACATAATTATTCTCACAAACGCCGGCTACGCGGACCTCGTCCGCGAAGACCTCCCCGAATTGCCCTTTAATAATGTCATCGCCGAGCCTGCCGTCCGCGATACCGCCGGCACCATCGGATTGGCCGCAGCCGTCTTGACCAAATATGACCCCGACGCCGCGATAGCTGTTGTCACCGCCGACCAGATAATAGAGCCTGCGGAAGTACTCCAGCAGGCCATCAAAGATGCCCTGGCCTTTGTGAATAATAATCCGGACGATATGATTACTTTTGGCATCCAGCCGACCTTCCCCAGCACCCAGCTCGGTTATATAAAATGTGCCGACGCCCGAAAGTGTCCCTCTTGTGAAAACAAAATTTATTCCGTCGAAGCATTCAGGGAAAAACCGGACGAAAAAACCGCGAAAGAATATCTCGACACCGGCCGGTACTTCTGGAACTCCGGCATGTTCGTCTGGAAGGCCAGAACAATTTTGGCCAACCTGGAAAGATTCCTGCCCGAAGCTACCAAACCTCTCTGCAGAATTCAAGCCGACTGGGACAGCCCCAATCAGCAGAAAACCCTCCAGGAGTGGTTCGTAAAATTACCCAAAATCAGCATTGATTATGCCGTTATGGAAAAGGCCGACAAAGTTTATGCCATAAAGTTGGACTGTCGTTGGCTCGATATGGGCTCTTTCGCCGCCCTCGCTGACATTATCAGTTCCGACAAGGACAATAACATCGTTGTTGCCGGCTCAAGCGAGCTGCTCGATTGCAAAAACAGCATCCTGATTACCGAAGACCAGGGTCATTTAATCGCCGCCATTGGCCTG
>JAUXAH010000412.1 GCA_030614945.1 Phycisphaerae bacterium | reverse complement strand
GATTCCAGCCAGGCATCGACGTCCGCCCGGTCGAATTTAATATTCTTAGCGCTTATCCGGATATACGGCGGACAATCGCCGCTGGCGATGTACTTGTAAATCGTCCGTTTTGAATCACCTAAATAAACCGCCAAATCCTCTATTGACATTAACTGCATAGCGTAACATCCTCACTAATATGTAACAATATGACACAATATGCACGATAATGCAACAAAAATCTGAAAAATTTTTCAGTTTTTTTCAGAAATGACCATCTTCTGGTGAGTGCTTTATGGCCCATTTTGGCTTGAACCGACGTGTTTCAGACCATTGGGGCTTGATTTGGGTGGCATTTTGGTTTGCCTATCACAATCTTGCCGCAGGATTCCGGCAAAAAAGCAATCAATACGATATCACAGTGGTAATTTTATACCCGCTGAGTTTTTCTCGGCCGGCCAATTCGCCAAGCTCGATAAGAAACGCTATCCCCGCAACCTGCCCTCCTATTTTTTCGATGAGCTTACAGGCCGCCGCCATTGTCCCGCCCGTCGCCAATAAATCATCGACCATCAAAACCTTCGCCCCTTTCTCTACGGCATCGCTATGCACTTGGAGAGTGTCGGTGCCGTATTCCAAATCGTAGGTAACGCTCTCTGTTTCAAAAGGCAGCTTGCCCTTCTTTCGTATGGGCACAAAGCCGACTCCGAGCTTTTCTGCAACCGCCGCACCGAATATAAAGCCCCTGGCCTCCACAGCAGCGACATATTCGATGCCCGTCCCGTTAGAAATCTTCCCTTTTTGTATCACATCGCCCTTTGCAGAATCTCTAACAGGGCCCGCCCCTGCAAAACCAGCACACAAAGCGTCTATCGCCGCCGCAAGCGCCCCGGCGTCAGCCAACAATGGCGTGATATCGCGAAACAAAATCCCCTTTTTCGGCCAGTCGGGTATGCTGCGAATGTATCTTTCCAGCTCAATTCCTCTGGTTGCCATTTACCTGCCCTCCCTGACATCTATCAACATTATATTTGCTTAAACGAACGGGCTGTTCGGCTGCCGTTATCTATTGTCAGCATATCCCTGGTGAAGTGCAAGTTTAATTGAAGTTTTATTGATTTGCCCCGTTAGAGACTTCTTCCTCCGGCCCGTAGGAAGCTGTTTCCGTAGGGCTTCGTTCGGGGCAAGGGTCTCTAACGGGGTTTGCTGATTGGTGCTATTCTTCGTTCATATATTCATAAAGCCTGGTAAGCGCGCCACGCTGAATCTGGCGAATCCTCTCTCGTGTCAGGCCTAATCTTTTGCCGATTTCTTTGAGTGTCATCGGGTTTCGTCCATCCAGGCCGTAATGCAAGCTCAAGACATCGGCTTCTCTCGGGTCGATTTCGTTAAGCAGGTTCAAGGCCTTTGCTTTTTCCTCATCCGCAACCAGTGCATCTTCGGGCTTGTCGCCTTCTTTGTCCTCCAGAGTCGCCTCGAACATTTCATTTTCGTCCGACCCGTCAATGCCGCCGGTATCCGTCACGGAGCTAAGAACCTCGACAATCCGATGTATGATTCTTGCCTTGCGCAGCGGCAGGTGCATAATATCGGCCATTTCTTCGACGTCCAGCGTCCTGCCGAGTCTGCTTTCCAGCTCTGCGGCGGCGTGCCGCCATTGATTTATCAGTGCAACCATATAGGTGGGAATATGCACCGGCTGAACGTTCTCCAGCAGTGCCCGCTTGATACTTTGCTTTATCCACCACGCCGCATACGTGCTAAAGCGCGTGCCGCGGTCGGGGTCAAAGTAATCAACGGCCTTTATAAGCCCGAGATTTCCCTCCTCAATCAAGTCACCAAGACTCATCCCCCGTCCGCCGTACTTCTTGGCGATATTAACGACCAGCCGAAGATTGCTTCGCACCAATTGTTCCCTCGCCCAGGGGTCGTTTTCTTCAACAACGAGCTTGCCCAGCAAATGCTCCTGCTCCAGAGTCAGCAGCGACGCTTCGTCGATTTCCTTCAGGTATTCCTTTATGGTAACATCAAACGCTATGGCTCACTCCCGCCCGGCCAAAAGTCTTTCGGCTCCGGCCGTAAGGGCAAATTGACCATCTTTACCGCCGAGCCCGTAGAGATCGCCGAGTTTTTTAATATGGGCATTCCCGCGAAAGGAGGAATACATTTCTCTTTTGTTTTCTCTGCGTTCTCCGCGCTCTCTGCGGTTAATCCTTACTTCTTATAGGACGATTGGTCCCTCACTCAGCACAAGTCCATCTCAGGTATCGGTCAAATATGCCCG
>JAUXAH010000204.1 GCA_030614945.1 Phycisphaerae bacterium | reverse complement strand
AGCGGCTTTTTGCAGAGCCTTTTCATCCTTATACGCAGGGGCTATTAAAATCTTTGCCGCGATTGGGTTTTTCAGGTAAGCGATTGCGGACAATTCCAGGGACAGTTCCTGAGCCGTTGCATTTTCCATTGGGGTGTAAATTTCATCCTCGCTGCCCGATAGGTAGCGGGGACAGGCGGTGTCAGACTGTTGAGCCGAAGCTGAGGGAAGTTGAAGTCGGGCGGTGCGTTGCCTGCTGGTATGCGAAGGGCTACGAAAAGTAGCGAAAAACTTGAAACGAAAAATGTAAAACCATAACATAAAACTGAAATTCGAATCTCGAATCTCGAAATTCGAAACAATATCTAATGACCGAAATTCGAATGACCAAAAATACAAAACAGTTTGGATATCAGGACACCAGGGTATCAGGATGCAGGATACCAGAACATCAGAGTGTCAGGAAAAAGCAACCTGATAGCTCTGCAACAGGTGTCCTGAGAACCTGATGCCCACTACCTGATAACCTGATACCCTGATAACCTGGTAATGGTTTTGAAAATTTGAACATTAGAAATTTGATTTTGTTTCGTATTTCGAATTTCGGATTTATTTTTAGTTTCACTAACTGTATGGCAAGCACAGACAATTATCTGCTGAAGGTTGAGAATTTAAAGACCTATTTTCCTATAAAGAAAGGTCTGCTTCGTCGGACTGTTGGTTACGTCAGGGCGGTTGACGGGATAAGTTTCGGTATCGAGAAGGGTCAGACGCTGGGTCTGGTCGGTGAGAGCGGCTGTGGCAAGACGACAGTTGCCCGGAGTATAGTTCGATTAGTGCCGGCAACAGAGGGCAAGGTAACTTTTGAGGAGACCGATGTATTATCAGCGGATAGGGTCAAGTTGCGTGAGCTTCGGCGCCAGATTAGTCTTATTTTTCAGGACCCGTACGGCTCGTTAAATCCGAGAATGACCGTTGGCAATGCCATTGGTGAGCCGTTGAAGGTTCACCCGCGCCCCTGCCGCAGGGGCGGGGTTCAGGGAGAAGCAGCCGGCAGCGAGCTGATTGAACGAGTTGCGGTATTGCTTTCAAAGGTGGGGTTATCTAGAGACCATATAAACCGCTATCCACACGAGTTTTCGGGGGGGCAGCGGCAGCGAATCGGTGTAGCCAGGGCCTTGGCGCTGGGGCCGAAATTGGTTATTTGTGATGAGCCGGTCAGTGCTCTTGACGTTTCGATTCAATCGCAGATTTTGAATTTGCTGAAAGATTTGCAGGAGGAATTTGGGCTGACGTATTTATTTATCGCCCATGATTTGGCTGTGGTGGAGTTTTTCTGCGATATTGTGGCGGTTATGTATATGGGCAGGATAGTGGAACGGGCCACGGCGGAAGGGCTGTATCGGAACCCTCTGCACCCGTATACTCGTGCCCTTATGTCGGCGATTCCGCGTGTTGTCCAAGGGGACTCTTTCGAAGAGCCGTCTCTGGGGGGCCGCAGAACCGCATTTGGCGGGGAAGTGCCGAGTGCTTTGAATCCGCCGGCCGGCTGTGCATTTGGCCCGAGATGCCCTCTGCGCCAGGGCGATTGTCTAAAGCAGATGCCGGCGTTGAAGGAAAGAAGCGATTATAAGGGGCATTTTGTTGCCTGTTGGAAAAGTTGAAAAAAAAACTCGACTGGAGTTGTTAAATTTGAGATAATCAGTTCGAGCTTGTTTTTTGATTAGGGATATTTTAATTTTGAGTTTTTAATTTTTAGTTTTCAGTTATAATTCAAAATTCAAAACTCAACACTAAAAACTAAATTGGTATGGATGAGCAAGTTGGCGTGGAAATAACAGTAGAGGGGCCTGTTGCGGTAGTGGCTTTCAAGGCTACTTCAATAAGTAACGCGGAAGGGATAGCTGCTGCTGCTAAACAGATAAGGGAATTTATTAACGAGAATCATCCGAGCGGAATAGTATTTGATTTTGACCAGGTAAAATTTTTCTCCTCCCTGGTACTGGGGGTGCTTTTGAACACCCGTGCTGAACTGGAAACGTATAACGGGGAAGTTGTGATTAGTGCGATAAATCCGCAATTGCACAGGGTTTTCAAGATAACCAATCTTGATAATGTTTTTAGATTTTTCCCGGATAGGGAGAGTGCCGTCAGGGCGGTGGCCCCGAAGACCAACGGCTGACCCCGTTAGAAGCAAGTCGGATTCGGGGAGTACCGGGGCGGAGGTAGGGGCTTCTAACGGGGCTGACTTACAGGGTGAGCACAGATTGACCCCGTTAGATAGTGAAGCTTATCTCACGGGGTTGAGTTGCATTTGATTGGAGAGGCTAAGGTTATGTATATTGCGACACAATTTTCGATTTTTATGGTCAATAAACCGGGAGTGTTGGCTCAGGTGCTCGGCGAGTTTGCGCGAGCTAAGATTAATATCGTAGCAATGACAATGATGGATTCTGTGGAACATGGTGTTATGCGTGTAGTTTTTGCTGGGCGACAGAGAGCGAAAGAAGTGTTATCAAAACTAAATATGCCGTACAATGAGACGGATGTTTTGTGTGTGACGCTGACTAATGAATCCGGTGCGCTGGCGGCGGTGGCGGAGAGACTGGCTAAGAACCACATAAATATTTCGTACGCATATTGCACTGCAGGTGCGAAGGGCGGGCGAACGACCGGCGTTTTGAAAGTCGCCGACGTGAAAAAAGCGATGAGGGTTCTTCAGCAAAGTCATAAGAAGGATAGTAAGTCGCAACCGGTGGTCAGGCGCTCACGGTCTTCGAGAAAATAATTGTTGCGTACAACGGCTGCCATAGACTGTGGCGGGCAAATTCGTATCTCGTATTTTGTCTCTCGTATCTCGTAATGGATTTGCCGGGGCGTTTTTGGGCATGAGTTGGGTTTGGTACAAAAACAGTTGACATAAAAGCTGGTCGGCTGGTATATTATGGTTTCCGGAACGACACCGGGCAACAAACATCCGGGCAAGACACCGGAGTTGTCCGAAAAGACGCTGGGTAGTAAAGAGGGGCAACGGTGGCGGATTGTCTGATTGATATCACGGGGCCGTAGCTCAATTGGTTAGAGCATCGGACTGTCGATACGAAACTCAATTCTATAAGTATTTGTGAATAAATGATTAATGATTGTCAAATAAAGACTTATGATGCTGACCGTAGTGCGACCGTACCGCAACAGTACCGCAAAGGTGCCTATTTGTTGCGCGCTTTGTTGCGCACCCCATGGCTGGATCGATCCAAAATAGTTTTAATAGCAATGAGTGTGTTGGCTACGCTGAAGTTAGGACATAACCAGGAGCGACAGCGTAGTAGGGTGAACTCTCTTGGTGCGACGAGATCGCTGTCTGAAGTTAATTCCAGCTGTTTCTGATCTGAGTGTAGAATTCAGTCATTCGTTGTTCTCTACCAGATCAGACCGGTCACTCTTGAGGTCGATTGCCAAGACAGCCTCCAAAGATTCAAGGCAGGCTGGCCATATTAAACCGAGAGATTGTAGCCCTCGTTGCACACATACCTCCGTATTCGGTTCATGCGGGGAAGACTCAACAAATTCCAAAAGTTGATAAACACGTTGGGCAAGGCCTTGAAACTGTTCCAACGTAATCACCTGGAGATATTTGGGCGGGTTGCTTCCGGAAGATACCCTCAGTTTGCGTCCGACGATAATTTTCAGAAAGCTCCCCCCTGCAAACGTTTCTTCAAGCCACTGAACATGGTCATGGAATTGACCAATGTCCTCCTTTTTCCTGTATTGGCTTTCCGGCCCCTTGTTCGTTTTAGCCTCCAAAGCTGCGCCGGTATTGTCGGGAGGATAGCGCCACAATACGTCAGGGCCGGTCCCGTATTGCCGCTCCGGCCTCGAGGCCTCTAAGCCCAGAATGGTGCCAAGGTCGCATAGAGCTTGCTCGATGGGATTAGATTCGGAGCCGTAGACAAGTTCGCTCACTATTTTGTTGACCCTGCTGACCCACTTACCTTTACTCTTCTCGATTAACGATGCGATATTTCTTGCCTGCTGGCCAAGTTCTATTATCGCCAGAAGTCACAACTACCCCCTTCCTGATCTGAGGACGACCGAGTTCTGCTCTCTCATTGGCCGCACGAAGATACGCCTGAGCAGCTTTGGCTTCGTTTCCTGCCAGATCATATGCTAAAGCCTCCCAATGATGGTACCACGCACCAAGGCGATTGTCATCTGTATCCGCATCTTTCGCTGGGAGTCCGTCCGAGTAATAGGCTCTGAAATTTATAAGTGTGTTAATAATTTGCTTTTTTTGTGTATTGACGTTGTGGAAACTGCTACCAGAAAAAGGTGCTCCGGAAAGTAAGCGAAATCGAGGTTCAAAGTTTGTAAATGTTTTGTAAAAAAACCGGTTAACCCAGCCCATCGGATGGGCGGGGTTAAAAATTTTACATCCATTTTACTTTGTTATCAATCGGTATTGTTGTATTGTTGAACAAGTCAATAGCGAGCTTCACAAATGGTC
>JAUXAH010000630.1 GCA_030614945.1 Phycisphaerae bacterium | reverse complement strand
TAGCTTCAACCGGCTCACATCAAACAAAGGCGTCTCGACCTCTTCAGCCGCCCTTTCCGCCGCCGCACTCACATGGCTTTGCAATTGTTCGCCGATATAGCCGAGGGCTTCCATCACATCTTCAACGGATTCTATCAGCTTCGCCCCCTGTTTTATCAACTGATGGCTGCCTTTGCTCAACGGCGAATCAATTTTGCCCGGCACCGCCATCACCTCGCGATTATTCTCAAGTGCTGCTCTGGCCGTGATTAACGCTCCTGAATACAGGCCGGCCTCGACAACAATCGTGCCCAGCGACAGCCCCGCTATTATTCTGTTGCGGGGCGGGAAGTTCTCCGCCAGCGGCTCGTACCGCAGTGGCAATTCGCTAATGCAGGCGCCGGATTCGGCTATAAGTCCAAACAGCTTCTTATTTTCCGGTGGAAAGATGTTTGCCAGGCCGCAGCCCTGCACCGCGATTGTGCGGCCATGGGCTGATAGCGCACCCTGATGTGCGGCGCTATCTATGCCGCGAGCCATTCCGGAACAAATAGTGAAGCCGGCTGAACTTAAAAAATGAGCAAATCGAGAAGCTTGCTCCTGGCCGTACAAACTGCACCGCCGGGAACCAACTATCGAAATAGCTAAATTGTCGGCGCTGGTCAAACTGCCCTTTATGTAAAGAACCGGCGGAGGGTCGTAAATCCTTTTCAATACAGTGGGATAACGCTCATCGGCAATGTGAATTATGCAGACGCCGAGATTCTCGGCCAGCTCCAGCTCAGCGGCCGTGTCGAATTTGTCACGCGTTCGGGCAATTTGTTCAGAAGTTTTGAGACCTACCCCATCTATTCCGGCCAATTCGCCGGCCGAAGCACCCAAGGCCCTCTCCGTTGAGCCGAAATGCTTTATAAGCTTTGCAAAAGTGGTTGGGCCGACGCTATCGGCCCTGATTAATTTGAGCCATTTTTCAATATCAACGGAATTCTGCTGCAATTCTGCCATTATTTAGCTGTCGGGAAATAAGAATTATAAAGCCACAGATTTGTATTTAACCACGAAGGGCACGAAGGCACAAAGAAAAATTATACGCGGATTTACACGGATTTCGATTAGTGAGGATTAAATCTTGCGGTTTTTGACCATAAGGTTATAATTACAGACCAGCTAACATCGGGGGCCGACAACTACGAAGGCAGATAATTCGTGATTGGTAAATAGCGATTAGTGAATTGTATTTGGTGAATAATATCTGAGGCACCTTTCTATGGAATCATCCAGCTTACAAGAATTAGAACAAATTCCCGGCGTTGGTAAAACTATTGCCCAGGA
>JAUXAH010000217.1 GCA_030614945.1 Phycisphaerae bacterium | reverse complement strand
CCGAAAACAGGCCAAGATTCGTAAACCCTAAACCGTCAGTTAATAGTCGTCAGTGAATAGCCAATGAACAAATTACCCATTTAACCAATGAACCATATTTACCAATTAACCACGAACTATGAACCACGAACTACGAACTACCAACTACGAACTATGAACTACAAACTACGAGCTACGCAATACGCAATACGAGATACGAGATACAAACCCAATCCCCCAGCGCAATACGCAATACGAGATACGAGATACAAACCCAATCAAACCCAACCTGTAGTGAGCTTGCCTGTCCTGAGCTTGCCTGTACTGAGCTTCGTCGAAGTGTCGAAGGGGTCGAACCTATTTCAAAGGCAAAAAAATGCCCAGGCACGGTTATTTCGCCGCCCGGGCTTACTTTTGTTCTTTGGGGGTTCCCAAAGGTGCTTTATTGGGCTTAGCGGCCTTCTTGAACGGCTTGAGCGACTGCGGCTCGGCTACTTTGCGGTAGCCCAGTGCCTTTATCAACTCAAGGACCTCGGTCCAGGTCGGAAAGGGTCTTGCATTCTTCCTTTTATACTCATTGACGGCCATAAGGAACTCAAATTGTTCCTCGGACATTTGTCCTTCTTCAGCGGATTTTCGCTCATCGGTTCTGCGTCTGCCGGGCCCTCGCCGGCGATCCAGCCCCAAACGCCTGTCAACAACGCTTTGCCTGCGGTCTTTGCCGCCCCGACGTTCTGTTTGCATTTCGTATCTCGTATATTATAAGCCATCCTCGAAAAGGTCGTCGTCGAAATCCTCTTCCTCTTCCTCTTCTAATGCAAAATCATAAAAATCGTCATAGGCATCCTGTGACTCGATTACTACGTGTGCTTCATCAAGAAAATCTTCGGGAACCATTACAGCAATGGCTTTAGCACTGGTTGGCTGTTCGTCTTGCTCATTTACTATGGCAGGGATATCATTGGTTTTCAGCAGAGTTTCGTAGTCTCTGGCCTGCTCCAAATCCTCGACCAAAGTAACGACTACGAAATCTTTGACTTTAGCCTGCGATTTATGGTTTTTTCTGGAACGCTTTGCCATTCTGTCTCTCCGCAGCAAACTGGGTTCTGGCCCCATTTTGCGGGTTTTTGCAGAATGGGAACCCTCCCAAACACTTTTTTCCCGCGTTTTGGGTCCCACTCAATCTATTTGTATCGGCACTGAGAAATCGCTTGTCCAGATATTTTCGTCAAAATAAAGCGTCTAAATTATTGAAATTATTAAAAATCACGAGTTCGTAATAAAAACCGCGATTTACCGGTTAGATTTTTCATAAGCGTTTTTTTGCCTATCGGCTTTATGGTTGCAAAAATTTAGTATTTGAGCGTATTTTTTTGTTGCAAATCCCGGGCGGTTTATGTAATAACGATGCCCGAAGGTTCGCATTTTGCGATTTATCGCAAAACGGGGCCGATGACAATGTGCCGGACTCAAGGATATAGTGCCGGACTATTAGAATTTTACTTTTAACATGGAGGACTTTTGCAATGGCAAATAAAAAAGAGTCTTTGATTGTGGCCAGCAAAATTAAGGCCTACATCAAGAGCAAAAAGATGATGACCTCATCCGACGCCCTCGGGGCAATCAGTGATAAGGTCTATTGTATGCTTGATGACGCTATTGCCCGAACCAAGGCCAATCGTCGCAGCACAGTCAAGCCACAGGACCTGTAGAACTCGTTAGAAGTCTTTCGGCGTTTTAGTTCTAACGCGGCAGACAAGTTATGTGCTAACATCTTTTGGTTACGCATCTTACGTTTGCGGCAAGGTTATTTGACCCGGGCCGTTCCGCTTCTTTCAGAGCGGAGCGGCTTTTTGGGTTGGGGGTGGTCTGCGTATTTTAACCACCTTTCGTTAGTTGTCCGTCCTTAGTTGTCTTCGTAGAGAAGAATTGACCAATGCTATGGGACTGAGAGCCAATGGTTGTATTCAATTTATGTTTTTTTTAGGTTTGGCTGTCAGCCTATAAAATCGGCATTATCAGTATCGAAATCTACATTTTTTGAAAATTTGTTGAACTTATGCCGGCGAAAATCCCGATTTATATAACTGAAACTAAAGAAAATGCAGCATTTTTTGGCTGCTCACAGTTAACATTTCGTAATTTCTTGTCGATAAGTTGCTTGACATCAAATCGTAACTCGACGGAGTAATCAAGCAGCTTCAGAGTGAGTTAACTGTAATGTTGGAATTTAGAAGAAGATTGATTGTAACTTCTTGTTTAACAGATAGTTATATAAATAGTCCGGCGGGGATAATATGAAGGTTTTCATGTTGGGCTGGGAGTTTCCACCGTTTATCAGCGGGGGGCTGGGTACGGCATGCTATGGACTTACCAAGGCGATGGGCCAGCTTGGCATAAAAGTAACCTTTGTTCTGCCGAAAATGGTCGATAGCAGATATGCTACCCACGTGGATCTGCTAACCCCTGATTTCCAGATGTCCGCAGGCACCTTGAAATTCGGTGAGCTAAAGAACGTAGCATTTCGCACCATCAACTCGCCGTTACAGCCGTATTCGACCCCCGGCGTTTACCAGCGGCGAATCGAAGAAAAATTGAGACAGAAACAGGGCGGCAACGTCGGCACAGGCGGCGCTGTTTTCGGCGGAATAGACTACAGCAGCGATATGTATGCCGAGGTCCAGCGTTATGCTGCGGTTGCGGCCCAATTAGCTGGAAATGAGCAGTTTGACATTGTTCACGCACACGACTGGATGACCTATCCTGCGGGAGCTGCGGTGTCGGCAATGAGCGAAAAACCGCTGATTGCGCACGTGCATTCGACAGAATTCGACCGCAGCGGCGAGAATATCAACCAGATGATTTATGATATCGAGCGGGAGGGTCTGCACACGGCTGATAAGGTAATCGCTGTCAGTTATTTTACCCGCAATACTATAATCGGTCGATGTGGCATTAGCGGTGAAAAAGTTGAAGTGGTGCATAACGGCGTGGAAGGCAACGGCAATTGGTCTTTGGTCGAAACCGGTATCGACAAAGATGAAAAGATTGTTTTGTTCTTAGGCCGAATTACTATGCAAAAAGGCCCGGAGTACTTCCTCCAGGCGGCCAAGAAGGTCCTTGAGGTGATGGATAATGTCAAGTTTGTTATGGTCGGGGCCGGTGATTTGATGCATCGGGCGGTTGAGATGGCGGCAGAACTCGGCATCGGACACAAGGTGCTCTTCACCGGTTTTTTACGCGGAGAAAACGTCCGGAAGATATATAAAATGGCTGATTTGTATGTGATGCCTTCGGTGTCAGAACCGTTTGGGATTGCGCCTCTGGAGGCGCTGGAAAACGATGTGCCTGTCATAATAAGCAAGCAAAGTGGTGTATCAGAAGTTTTGAAGCACGCTCTGAAAGTGGACTTCTGGGATGTCAACGAGATTGCCAACAAGGTCGTAGCGGTACTGAAGCATCCGCCGTTGGAGGTAATGCTGCGAAATTACGGCAGTTTTGAGGTGAGAAGACTACGATGGAAAGACAGCGCGCGGAAGTGTGCGAAGATTTATGAAGAGGCACTGGTTGCAGTTTGATTTACAAATCGAAAATCAAAAATTAAAAATCAAAATGACAAATAAAAATTCAAAAATAAGGGGAGGAAAATTTTGCATTTTGCAATATCATTTTGATATTTGCATTTTGCAATTTGAATTTTAATATGGCTTCTGTATGTTTCTATTTTCAAGTGCATCAGCCCGTGCGATTGAGGCACTATACGGTATTTGACGAAAACGACCAATATTTTGACGATTATAAAAATGCCTCCATCTGCAGGAAGGTGGCAAATAAATGTTACCTTCCAGCCAATCGATTGCTTCTGGATATAATACGCAGATTTGATGGTAGATTTAGAGTAGCATACAGTATAACCGGCGTGTTGCTGGAGCAGCTTCTTTCGTTTTCCCCGGAAGTTATGAGCACTTTTGATGCCCTTGCGGAAACCGGCTGCGTGGAGTTTCTGGCTGAAACTTACTATCACAGCTTGAGTTTCTTATACTCGCGCGATGAATTTGTGGAGCAGGTGAACAAACACATCGAAACTATTGACTATCTTTTTGGTCAAAAGCCGCGGGTATTTAGAAATACGGAGCTGATATACAATAATGATTTGGCTGCCCTTATTGAGTCGATGGGCAGCTTCGATGCAATAATGACCGAAGGGGCAGACCACATCCTGGGCTTGCGAAATCCCAATTTTGTCTATCGTCCCGAAGGCTGCAGCAAGCTAAAGCTCCTGCTGAAGAACTATTCCCTCAGCGACGATATTGCCTTTAGATTTTCCAACCGGGACTGGTCGGAGTGGCCTTTGACGGCAGATAAATTCGCCCGATGGATAAA
>JAUXAH010000452.1 GCA_030614945.1 Phycisphaerae bacterium | reverse complement strand
TTTCTAAACCTTGCGGCGGGGATGTTTAGCAGTTTGCGATATTTTGCAACGGTTCGTCTGGCCAGTTTTTTGATGCCGATTTGGGCCAATTTCTTGCGTATCTGGTCGTCACTTAAGGGCCTGGTTTTGTCCTCGGCATCGATAATCTGTTGTAGTTTGGCCCGTATGGCTTCCCAGCTATGCTTCTCGCCGTTGATATCTTCGGTGCCGCCGCTGAAGAATTTTCGCAGCGGCAATATCCCCTGGGAGCACTGGACGTATTTGCCCGCAACGGCCCTGGAAACGGTAGCGAGATGTACGCCGACATCCTTGGCAACCTTTGACATCGGCAGCGGCTTAAGATAAAGCTGCCCCTTATCGAAAAACTCCTTCTGATGCTCAACCACCGACCTGGCAACTTTAAGCAGCGTATTCTTTCGCTGCTCTATGGCGTCTATAATCCATCGAGCAGAGCGAATATTATTTTGCAAAAACTTTTTTGTTTTTTCACTGACGCCGGCGCCTCTGGCCATTTTTGCATAGTAGTTATTTACTCTCAAGACCGGCAAATTAGAATCGGCCAATTGTACAGAATAGTCCTCTGAATCGTTCAGAGACTGCACTATTACATCGGCAGTAATAGGATAGTTTCGGTCTCTGCCGATTTGCAGACCAGGTGAAGTGTCGAGCTTGCTCATACGCTCAATGGCCCGATTGATTGTCTCGATGCTGCAGCTCATCTTCCTGGCAATATCGGGCAAACGATTTTCAAGCAGTGCATCCATATGCTCGGCAATCAGGCGGGCTTCAAAGCTCAAATCTTCGCTGCTCTGGGCCATCTGGATAAGCAGGCATTCCTTCAGGTCGCGAGCGCCGACGCCGGGGGGCTCTAATTTTTGTACAAGCTCCAGGGCCTGTTTCAAATCGTCGAGGGTGAAATCGGCCCTGTCTTTGTTGTGCAGCTGCTCCAATCGTACGGAGAGATACCCTCTCTCGTCGATATAGTCTATAATCATATTGCCGGCTTTTTTCACCGATTTGCCGGCATCGACCAATCGCCACTGCTCTGCCAGGTGGTCGTGCAGCGACTGGGGCGGTGCAACGGTATTTTTTATCGCCTCAAGTTTTCTGTCAGGCTCGTCACTTCGACGGCGCAGCCGGAAAGGACCGGCCTGGTCTATATAGTCCTTAAAAACATCGTCAAGACTATCAAGGCGTTCGAAGGTCGTTGTCCTTTCACCGTCCGGGTTAACAACCAAATCTTTTTCGTTTATATCATCATCAGACTGCTCGCCAACGGACTCGGTATCTTCAGGATTCGAGGGCTCTTCAATTTCCAGAACGGGATTGCTGTTTAGCTCCTGTTCTATTCTTTCCTGAAGGGCGAGAATTGGAAGCTGGAGAATCTCCATCGATTGAATCATATGCGGAGCGAGCTTCATTCTCTGCTCCATCCGCATCTGTCTTCTCATCTCCAGCTTCATAAGGACACCTGAAAAAACTCTTTATTCTGTCTCCTGACTTCTGTTTTCCGACTCTTAATCTTTTTCTATCATATTATACTGCGCAAAAAGATTTCGTCAATATTTGGCGGGCAATTCAAAAATTTTATAAATAAAGACACTCCTGTCCGGGTAAGCTTTTGGAAATTCGCTGCAGCGGGGTTCCTATTTTGCAATAAGTCGCAGTTCGAAAGACCAACGGTCAACCTTCGGCGCTTGCATGTTTCAATCATCTGGTCCGCTTCTTCAAGCGTCATACACAGGGGCTTTTCACATACCACGTGCTTGCCGGCGTTGGCCGCGTCGATGAGCTTGAGGATGCCAGCAGGGCATTTCTCGCGGGCAAGGACGCCTTTCTCAACTGGGAGTACGGCCTTGAAATCACCAGGCTCGTCCAGGCCGGCTACTTGTCCGCCGAGCGTCAGAAGACAATCGACCTGGCCGACCCGGCCATCCAGAAGGAACTCGACTCGTACACATCACTCATCGCACTGGGCAAAGGCGCAGAAATCCTGTGCAAAT
>JAUXAH010000514.1 GCA_030614945.1 Phycisphaerae bacterium | reverse complement strand
AGGGCCAAGAACGTTGTTTTGTTCATTGACGAGCTACATACGCTTGTGGGAGCCGGCGGAGCCGAGGGCGCTATCGATGCATCGAATGTGCTTAAGCCGGCCCTTGCCAGGGGAGAAGTTCAATGTATTGGTGCTACTACTCTGGACGAGTTCAGAAAGCATATCGAGAAAGATGGTGCCCTTGAGAGGCGGTTCCAGACGATAATTGTCGAGCCGCCCACAAAGGATGAGACTCTGGATATACTTAGAGGACTTCAGGACCGCTACGAGGCGCACCACAGGGTCAGATTTACCGATGAGGCCCTTTTCCAGGCGGTGGAGCTCTCGACCAGATACATCGCCGGCAGGTGCCTGCCTGACAAGGCGATAGACGTGGTCGATGAGGCAGGGGCGCGAGTCCGGCTCAAGAATATGACTCCTCCGCCGGATTTGACAGAAGTAGAAGAAAAAATAGAAAAACTGCAGAGAGAAAAAGATGAGGCGGTTAAAAACACTGACTATGAGCGGGCGGCGGCATTGAGAGACGAGGCCCAACAGCTTCTGGATAAGAAGACACAAATGCATAAGAAATGGTACGAGGAAAACAAGGAGGCAACCGGCGAAGTGAATACCGAGATTATTGCCGAGGTCGTCAGCAATATGACAGGTGTGCCGTTGACGAAACTGGAGAAAAAGGAAACCCAGAGACTTTTGGAGCTCGAAGCTGAGCTGCATAAAACGGTTGTTTCGCAGGATGAGGCAATCACTGCCGTGGCCAAAGCGGTAAGACGCAGCAGAAGCGGTATGAAAGACCCGAATCGTCCGATGGGCTGCTTTATATTGCTGGGGCCGAGCGGTGTTGGAAAGACCCTTCTTGCACAGGCTCTGGCCGAGTTTATGTTCAGCGATAGGAAGTCTCTTTTCCGGCTGGATATGAGCGAATTTATGGAGAAGCACAATGTCAGTCGGTTGGTAGGCGCTCCTCCGGGGTATGTGGGCTATGAAGAAGGGAGACAATTGACCGAGAGAATTCGACGGCGGCCCTACGCTGTGCTGCTTCTGGATGAAATAGAAAAGGCCCATCCGGACGTTTACAATATATTGTTGCAAATTATGGACGAGGGCAGGCTCACCGACAGCTTCGGACGAAGGGTTGACTTTAAGAACGTCATCCTTATTATGACCAGCAACATCGGTGCCGATTTAATCAAGAATCAATCCGGCTTTGGCTTCAGCAAAAGGACCCCTGGGTCGGACTATGAGAAGATGAAGGAAGTCCTTCAGAAAGAAGTGGAGCATCATTTTAGGCCGGAGTTCTTAAACCGGATTGATGATACGATAGTCTTTAAGGCGTTAACAAGAGAAGACTTGCAAACGATTGTCGGTTACGAGCTTGCGAAGGTGTTCAAGCGACTGACCGAGCACGGCTTAAAACTGGAAGTGAGCGACCAGGCCAAGGAATTTCTCATCGATAAAGGCTACAATCCTGAATTTGGAGCCAGGCCCCTGCGAAGAGCGATCGAGCACTATATAGAAGACCCGCTTTCGGAAGCTGTTCTGGCAGACAAATTCAAAAACAAAAAGCTTATAAAGTTTGACGTGCTGGACGAAGAACATTTGAAACTTGAGGGTTTTGAGCTGCCCGAACCGAAACGACGCAAACCCCGACAGGTCGAAACCGCAAAATCAGAGTAATTGACCTCGTACTCCGTATCTGTCTGCCAAGAGCGGGCTTATCGATGTGGCATCACGCTTTATTTGCGTGGGAT
>JAUXAH010000498.1 GCA_030614945.1 Phycisphaerae bacterium | reverse complement strand
GGTCGTATGTTCGAAACGCTCCCCCGCTATGAACCCCTGGAAACAAAATCCAGACCCATTTTTCAGCTCAAAATCACAGTTTCCAGATAAGTCGTTTATCTGACCGAGATTATTTTGCACTTGACTTTGTGGCCTGCCTTGTGGTATTATTCATTACGCTAACATTTTTGTCGTTTGGGGTTCTCGCCGCCGATCCCGCACACGCGGAAACGATCGCCCGACTCTCCAAGCAATTGCGCGAAGCCGCCAGGCGGATTCGAATTAGGAAAACCCAAGGGGTCTCTTCCCGTATCTGCTGGTTAATACTGATGATGGCGAAAAAGCCGAAGCCAAACTCATTGGTCAGAAGTAGAAGCCGAAAGCGGCGACTTCGTCTCCCTGCTGGGCTTGGAATATTCTGTCCGCTGTTTGACCATACGATCACTGTTATGTTACGCCTAATCAATTCATAATGTTCCACCGCCAACATCCTTTCTGACCTTTTGCATCTGGAACCATTTCCAAACACAAAACATCGGTCGATTGCGGTGGCCCCCCTTTAGGCGCTTTTTACAGCTCTAAGATATGCATCTCCTGGCCCCCTTTTCAGCGCTTTTCACCATCAGGCCATGACTATTGTGCCTAGTTGTAGGTTGCAACCATCGTAGATTGGTCGAGTTCATAAGTGCCGATAGTCTAAGGGAACTGACCTCCGGTTTTCTCCAACTGGCTTACGAAAGGCCTCAAAAGGAATTTCCTTGCGAAAGCTTTTGTTTTCTCCCTCTGCCTTTCAAGCCCTTTGATGGCACAATAGGTCACCTCAAAAAGAAACAAGACATCCGTGACACTCAAAAGGGCCGGCCCCTTCGTATTTCCACCAATGTCATTAATGGTCATCTGCGCACTACCAAGAAAAGGACGGAAGACAATTCGAACTATTATTCCACAACCACCAGACCATATGCTTCAAGTTTTGGAATGATCGCCTCCGTATACCCTGATCGAGAACGACTTTCCAGGAGATCTGACTCTTCCCCAGGTGCATACCATTTGACCCGTTTTCCAGTCGTTCCGTGCAGACGGATGCGAATCGGACCTACCGGGACGACGCGATCCAGCGGTGTTTTGCCGGTTCCGTTCACCAGGTGTACCGTGATTCCGGACTTTATCCTGTAGGCAGTGATGTTTACCGTTCCGGGAGCGTCAGTAGTTAAGGGTCGTTGTTCGGATGAGTCCGAGTAGACCATCTTCTCAAGGATCTGGCTGTAGTCTGGAAGATCGTTTTTCCACATCATCGTCCCGAGGCCGCCAGCAAAATAAACCACTTCACCTTCTTTTATGTTCGTAGAATACAATACAGCGCTGTCGCCTTTTTCGAGGATGGGAAATAACTCCGGAATGTGGCTCCCTCCCGGCGTGGGGCTGGAATAGTACCAGACGCTGGAGTTATCGGGAGGAACCAAGTGGCGGATTCTTCCAGACAACATGATGGGACCCGGAAGCCCGGACTGTGATGACGGCTGCGGAATTGCATAAGCACTCTCAGTCGTTTTTCCGTTCCACCCGTCCCCGAGCAAGTGGGTCAATGCTGGAGGCATTGGCTTTTCAGCGACGGCGTCCATCAGAACAAGACGGCCGCCGGTCTTTATGAACGCAATCAGCGATACGATATGAGATGCGTCAAGAACCGTCGCCGAAGGAAGCACAATCGTATGATATCGGCGCTCGAGGTTCTTCGGAATGCGATGGGGCAAAACGATTTCGAATAGAATGTGTCGGGAAACCATGGCTCGGTAAAGCCCCAGCATTTCATCTCTCCACGTTCCTTCATCACCAATGG
>JAUXAH010000116.1 GCA_030614945.1 Phycisphaerae bacterium | reverse complement strand
CAATCCGGAAGTCTTTCTCTGGCTGGGCAAAGCCGAATACCAGCTCGGTGCGGTTGATAAAGCAATCGCCGCCTGGAAGCGGACGCTCAAGCTGGCACCCGAGCAACCCTACGCCGCCAGGATGCTTGCCGCGCTGCGAGGCGAGGCGGTCGAAGTCGGCGCCCGGATCAAACTCATCGAAGTGATGCTCCAGGAAAGGCTCCACGGGCCGGCGCTGAGCGAGTGTAAGAAATTGCTGGATGAAAAGGCACTCTCCGAGTTGCAACGCCCGAAGGTAATGACGCTCCAGGCGGAATCGCTCGTGCGGATGCACAAAGGTTCCGATGCCCGCAACGTGCTGCACGAACTAATGGCCCTATATCCCCGGCAGGCCGACCCGGTGAAGACGACGCTGTTGTTGGGTGAAGCGAAGCTGCAGGGCGATGGGCGGTCTATCGCCGAAGCCCTGGTAATATTGAGGAAACTGGTTGCCGATCATCCCCAGAGTCCTGCCGCCGCAAGGGCTCAGTACGACATAATCACACACGATCCGAGACTCGCATCGGGTGTAGCCCGGGCCGAAGCGATGGCCAAGTGGCTGGCGGCCAACAGCGGGCACGAATTTGCCGATAGCGGCCGTCACATCCTGTTGGGTACCTATTTGAGCTTGGCTCTTCAGGGGATAAAACCCGGCCCGGAGTCCGATTTGAGCCCGACCGACTTGAAAGCGCTGGCACTGGCCGCCGAGATCTACCGGCGGGAGTTGTCGGCAGGCAAGGCGAACGAGTTGACCAGGCGTCTGGTTGGCCATATTCGGTCGCGATACACCAACAGTAAGGCCTACACGGCGGCCATCCGGGCGATGGAGACCCTGCTGGCGGCACCGCTACCTCGGGGCAGTCGTCTATCGGCGCTTAAGGCCTTGGCGTCGTCGAAGTATCTTATTATCTCCGTACAGTGGCTGGACGAGATGGCCCGAGCAGGGCGGCTTCCCGTCGGCGTCGCGCGCGGACAGCTGCCCGAGAAACTGACCGACATCCTGGCCACCTTCGAGACGATCCGCAAGGAGTATCCGGCGGTACCTTTCTGGACCGATCAGGCGAACCTGGCCAAGCGGGTGCGGTTGTCGGCCTCACGAGTCCTTCCCACGGCCGAGTTCAAGGGGCTCAAAGGCCCCGACGCCTGGGCCCTGGACATCGCCATGCCGGTGATCAAAGCCAACGCCGACGCGGCGGCGGTGAAATCGGCCGTCGCAACGGTCCAGGCAATCATTGACGAACGCACGAAGGTTCAAAAGCCGGGGTCTCGGAAACTGGCGGTTGAACTCAGCGTTGAACTTCTTGACGCAGTGTCCCCACTTCAACCGAACTGGTCGGAAGTGATAGCGTCTTACTGCAAGGTGGCAAGCGAATATGCGGCTTACGTGTTCCAGGAGAATATCAAGACGGGACGCGCGGAAAAGAACGCGAAATTGTCCGAGCAGCAGAAGACGTTTCTGGCCATCCTGAAGAAGCAGGCAAAACACATGGCACGTTCGCCGCGCGTACTAATACGACTCGCCAGGCACGTGAAACCCTGGGTCGAACACGGTCACTGGGCCGTTGCCGAGGAGGTGTACACTACAGTGGCCGAAGCCCTACCGGAGAAAGAACGACGACAGGCCGACTTGGCGGTGGCCAATCTGTGGATTCAGCAGGTCACCCGCGAGCATCAGCGGCTGGTTGCCGCCGGGCTGACGGTGCCCCGAGAGTTGCATCCGACGATGAAGAAGGCCCTGCTGCGTTGCTACCGGCTTCAGGCCGGGCTTGACCAGGAGCGTTCGATTCTGGCGCAAGTCCGCAACGTTTGGGACAGCATTATTGGTCACTACAAAAAGCTTGAGTACTTTGATACCGTAGAACAGGCCATAAACGTCAAACCCTCTAAAATTATCGACGCCGCCGATGCCTATGCGGATTTGCAGCTTGCGAATCTGAAATTCGAGCTGGCGCGGCGAGAGCTTAGCTTGCTGTTGAATCAGTACGACGGCACAGAGAAGATTAAGTTAACCCCGGCGTTTGAGACAGCAATCGAAGCCTATGTGAAGTTTATCTCCGAACGACCCTCCGGCGCTTTGCGCAGTCAGGCGGTGGCGGGTGTGTTCCAAATCGCGCAGGTTTTCGAAAGGCACAAGGCATACGATGTGGCAGTCAAAGTGTACAACAACTTCGCAGTATTTGCGGCGAAGGTAAAGGCACTGTCACAGGCGGCGCCAGGCTCCAGCAGCGTGATTGAACGCGCTGCATTTGCTGCGCAGCGGCCGCCCTGGATGCCAAAGCCCGCCTTGCTCTGTCCAGGGAATTAGAGGGCCGGAAGGACGCCGCAGTGGCCCCCGCTAAGGTCAGCAGCGAATTCACCGCAGCCATCCAGGCCTATAAGAACTTCATTAAGGCTTATCCAAAAAGTGTACTGCTTGGTCATGCGATTGAAAAGATTATGGCCGTTGCGCTGGAATACGCCAGGGTGGATGCCTGGGATGTGGCAGAGAGCATCTACGCCGGGCTGCTCGCCGAAGAGTTGGCCATTCGCCGTGTTGAACGGATAGAGTTCTGTCGCGGCTTGTGTCAGCTGGGCAAGGTGATACCCGAGCATGCCAAAGGCGTTCTGACGACCCTGACCTTGAAAGAAATATCTCGGCCGGAGGGCGCAGATGAAAAACGCGCTTTCGCAAAAGCCGCGACGTTCGACGCACTCACCACGTCTGGAATCGCTCGTCTGTCGATACCAATTGAGCCATCGGTAAGCAAGAAAACGCCATCGAATTCGCTGGGATGAGTTTAGAAAGGTTTATTGGTATTTTCAGTAATGCAGATGATATGCTCAGAGAGGATCTGGCCAGGCTAATGGAGTACCTAACAGATGAGTGGGCAAAGAAGGATCAGTGAAATGGCTTCGGCTTACTCCGTGCTCAAGGAGACCGTTAGGCCAAAGTTTGGGAAAAAACCTGACCTTAGCAGCTACAGGGCTGTACTGCAGTTTCTGCGCGGTGCTGGCGCTCAAGTTATCCTAAGGGCATTTTCATCGGGAATCTTAGGCTGTTCTTTTAAGTTGCCAAATGGCACGCTTGCGCTTTGCGTAAATATGGCACTTGATGATGATCAGAAACTATTGGTTGCTGCTCACGAGTTCGCTGAGGCTCATCTTGAAGAGTGGATAGATCCTTTCCGCACCTACGTATGCCCCTACATTACAGAGATAATTGTGAACGGACGTTTTGATTTCACAAAACGAGGACGGAGACTACTATACGACCCTGAGCGTGATAATTTGGCTATTGTTTTTCTTATATCTCTCATCTGGCACACAACGATTGAGTATGACGGCTGGCGCTTCTGCGGTGACATAGTAAATGATGCGGAGCTAAATGAAGACAGGCGAAGCAAATTGCGTCAAATTGTCGAGGACAGGTTGCATAATATTGCCGTTTTTCGCGAAAGATTACTTCCGTATCACCTTCGTATGTCGAGGCTCTTTCAACTTGGTCCCGGTGAATCTTGGATACCCGCTGAGATTGAGAAGAAAATAGCAGTCAGGCTACTAAGAGAAATCGTAGCGGTTGCATCGAATTACGTCAAGATTGATGGAATTCATGATGATAAACAGGTTGCTCGCAGTCAAACTCACTGGAATAACATGGTAGGCCCATGGCAAAAGCTAAAGGGTTTACTGAAGAAAAGTGATCCGGCTGCTCGCTGTCAGAGTCGCCATGGCGAGATCATAGACGCACGGGAAGAATTAACTCGCCGTCAGAGCCGCCTTGACGAGATCATAAGCGCATGGGAAGAACTAAAGTGTTTGCTAAAGAAAAATAATCCGGGCGCTTAAAAGGCCGTTTGAGAATGTGGTAAATGTGACAGATTACTTTTTTGGAGGTATATAGCGAAAACATAACCCCGGTCACAGGTTTTAGTAAGCTTCTTCGATAGCCAAGAAAGACCCAGTGAAGAAGCCAACGCTACATGCCCGGGTTTCAGGCCCAAGCTTTTTGCCGTGGCCGGGGCTACCTTCATTATAGCAGACGGCGGCAACAAGCTGCAAGAAAAAATTTCGAGCGACTTTTGCTTTTCGTTCAATCGTATTTTGTTGCGAAAGAACGGAACACTATAAGGAGATATCCAAATGAATGGTCAAGAAAGAGACATGACAATACGAAACGTAAAGGAACTCGTAAATTATACGGAACTGCTTAGACTTGCGCTGGAGTCCACCGGAGTGGATTATCAGGCTCTCACGGGGGTACTGGAGGCACTTTCAGACCACTCGCGAAGTGTTGTTCTTGAAGTGCTAAAATCTTTTGGGGAACAATACCAAGCGGTGATGGATCTATTCCCTCAAAGGCTGGAACAGCACGAAAAAAACCAGCGATGGAAAAAAGTTTTTTACTTCGCTTTCAAAGAGGACCTGAGCCAGAAGGCCTGGGAGAATGCTTACCGCGAATTCAGCCAACACACAAACAAAATCGAAAAAGATCACGGCAAATTTCTGAGCAAAGCCGTTGCAGCGCACAGCGCCATGGTTAAAGAAGGGGCAGAAGCTGTGAATTCGATTCTGGGTATTCATCAACAAGATAAGCGGCGGTTTCTCCTTCCGGGCGTGAACTGCAAAAGAGGTAAGGCAAGATGAGAAAATGGCTTCCCCGATATGGAAGGAACTGGTCGCCCTATCGGTCAGCCTATTTGAGGTATGGAACCGGGCTGAGCCGGTATTGGTGCGAGGCCAGGCAGGATTTCATCATGCAGGTGGGTGACGTGTGTGACCGATGTAGCTGGTACCAGAATTGGGATGGTACAGGTTTTGAATGCAAATACCACTGGGAGGCGCGGAAGGAGGAAGAGGAACTGTTGAGGCAAGAAGAGAAAGAGCTGGCGGAAAGGCACGAGCCGTCAGAAGATGAGGACATGGAGGAAGAAACCGACAAAGAAGACTTCTACCCTTATGCGGACAGGGAAAGCATGGAGGCAAATGAACGGCTGGAACAGCTGGAAGAAAAGCAAAGTAAGGAAAATGAAGATGAGGAAGATGAATGATAGAAAGAATGGCGAGAGCCGGCAGACTGATTTGGTTGGGGCTTGGCCCAAAAAACAGAACCCTAAGTATATACCCGCAAAACAACGCGATGTCACGAACTGGTTGCTCAGGCAACAATATGTACTTGGAAAGATTGGCCTGGAGAGAGACGAATTTGTGAAGGACATGCTGCTGGCCATGTCGCATTCCGACGATGTGGAATTTCGTGAAAACATAGCGGAAGTATTGGAGCAGCAGATAATCGACGCCCTGTTCCTTTAACACCACTATAGAACCTGCTTGACTAAACTGCTCAAACAACAATTATTTTCCCTTTTGGCTGCCATCATCTACCACCCCTGATGATAATTCGGAAAACAGGTTGTGTATCTGACATTAATAACGACCGGCAATCTCAAGATAATCTACAGCTCTCCAATTTGCAATAGTTTTCCGCAGCAGTTAAAATTGCGCAGAATCGCAGTACTAACGACGCTTCGAAAAAACGGGGTACGTAAACCGACGAGCTGCACCAAAAAATGTACCAGAGGCCAAAACGAGGGACTGTCCTGCTCTGTATAAAACATCATAACAATAAAATTGCTTTCTGGCACACAAGTTGCCGCATGATGGTCTATGAAGACCAGCAAAAGAACACTTAAGGTGGCAAGGATGGCGTTTCAAGCTGCAAAACAAGCTTTACCTCAATATTCACATCCTAAAAGCCCACACAAATTCACGCAGCCACAACTAATATCCTGTCTAATTATCAAACAACTGCGCGCCCTCGATTATCGTGGCATTCATGTCATGCTCGCCGAGTGGTCGGACCTTCGTCAAATCCTTGGCCTTAATAGTGTCCCACATTTTACAACACTCTGTGCTGCCAGTAAACGTCTATTACGAAAGCCGAATTCCGAAGCTTTATTAAGCGCAATTTTACAGCGATGTCACGATATTAGACTGCTAAAAAGCCGATCAAAGTTGGCCGCAATCGACTCAACAGGGATGGAAACCCGTC
>JAUXAH010000721.1 GCA_030614945.1 Phycisphaerae bacterium | reverse complement strand
TGCTGGAGATGTGTCCCCAGCAGACTCCAACACCTTTACGATGGTAGAGGTACATCAAGTGGTATCGTCCGTTGGCGTAGAAACAGCCGTTTGAATCGCCGGTAGTGTCATCCGGGGGGCAGAAGTGGTAGCCGGGGCGATATGGGTCATCGAGCAGCTTTTCGCGGAAAAGGCGGGTTGAGCGTACGACCGCATCGGGAACCGGCTGGCCCTTATGCCATTGGGTTGGAATCTCAGTAATCGTAGAGGGGTCGTCATTATCGATAGAAGCGAACATGGTCGGTGCGTCGCCGGTCAGAACAAGGTAGCCGTCTTCGATTTTCGCGCCGCCGGAGACCTTGACTTGATTGAAACGTCCGGCTTTGTCGTAGGTTCCGGTATTGGCGAAGTCCCACCACGCCCAGGGCTCCACGCCTTTGACCGGCTTGCCGGTTTCCATCGCGGCAATCGTCGCCTGATCCAGCGGTTGGGCATAAACTCGTGCATCCTTAATGCGGCCGAAAAAGCGGTCGTTGTTGCCGAAGTGACGTGGCCCGAACAGAATGGCTGTCTTAGGGCCGAATGTGTACGGCTCGCTTCGCATTATATACTTCGCGTACAGCTTGCCGTTGCGATAGACAGCCACTTGCTTTGCCTTATAGACAATCGCTATTTGCACGAACTCCTCGGGCGCGGCGGTTTCTTTAGGCCAGTCGGATTGCTCTTTATGGGTTCGACTGTAATTGTTGCTGCCTGGCATCCAAACCGAATTTTCAAGCTCGGCGAAGACAACACCATCGAAGCGGTCGATAGTTGTATCATTAACCGTCAGAGCCGATCCGCCCCGCTGAGTGAGATTCGCGGGCGATACCCAAACAACGAGCGTTTTATCAGTGAGGCTTGTTTTTTCAGTTGAGGCGACAGCGGGGATCAATAAGACGGATGCTATCACTGCGGCCAACAAGAAAATCGAACAACCGGTTATCGACTCAGCGGTCTGTTTCATGACCTCCCCTTTCAAAGAATAGACAGTC
>JAUXAH010000590.1 GCA_030614945.1 Phycisphaerae bacterium | reverse complement strand
CCTATTTGATCAGCTGTGCTTTGCTGTATCTTTTCTTTTCTCTCTTCGAGCGCCAATTTCCGCGCTTGGTCTCTCGCTTCAGCTTCGATCAATTGTTTTTTGAGCTCTGGCTGCTCCTGCTGTTTGTAGCTGCTCCATTCTTTATTAACCACTTCCCTCCAGCCGGCAATAGTGCCCCCCAGGCTCTCCAGGCAGATAAGGCGATCCCAGAGCGTTTGGTAAATCGACTCTCGTACGTCACCGCCAAGAAGAGCGGACCGTCCCAGAGCGAGTATTTCTAGAGGCCTCGTATCCACCAGTCTCTTAAACTCATCTTGAGTGCAAGCCATGAGCAAATCTCTTAAAGAATGAAACTCCGCGTCACTGAGTTTCGTCCGATTGATCTGGAGCCGCTTTAGACTAATTCTGGGAAAATCCTTTAGCTCAAAAATCTCTTTGGCAACGAGGTCCACGTTCTGCAGTTCGGCCTCCACATACTCGGTATCTGCAATAACACACCTGCGGATGTAAGGCTCAGGGATGTCGAACCTATCGAGCCCTGTCTTTCTAAGATTCGTATTCAATGTAACCATTGTGCAGGCATGATTTTGTATCGACTTACCCTCAGCGGCAAACTGGGCACGACCATCGAGGAAGAAAAGGACATTTCGCCTTATGTCTTTATCGCCGACCTTGTCGAATTCATCAAAGACCATGAAGGCCTCATCGAAGTATAGAGATTCGCTGATGTCAAAACCTCTTGCTGTTTTCGACCGTAGCCTGCGAACTCCGAACTCACCTGGTGTCGCCAAATACAGAGGATATATGTTCTTCTCTGGTCTGAGTCCAAAAATCCGGCATAAGACATTGCCCAGAGCAGTCTTAAAACCCCTCGTTCTCCCTCCCATGATAAAACCGGGATAGCCATCATCATAGAGTTGAAACAAAAGATACTTAGCGATGACACCACAGATTGCAAGACGGAAGAAAGCCCTATGAAGCTCAGAGGGAAGCATATCGATGAGTTTTTTCAAACCCGGGTCATCAAAATCGGGTGCAACCGGCGTCGATAGGTCATCAACAAACTGCCTTCCTTTGCCAGTAAGCGCATATTCACCATAACCAGGCTTAGAAATATATCCATATCGACTAAGTTTGCCCACCCGTTGCCTCAGAGTATTATAGTTAATGCTAGCAAGCGCGGATAGGCTTTTGAGGCCTTGAGAGCCCTCTCTCAACGCCAAGATTATGTTCCCATCCATAACATCAATTTTTTCATGCATTACCTTTGAACCTCCGTGATAAACTACAGCAACTCTGATATTTTCCTAAAATACGGTTTGAAGCTGAGTTGACGTATTTGCTGTACTTTTTGGTACATCAACGGCCCAAGCTTTCAACCTCTTTTTTGACCTCTTATGCTCACCGTAAAGC
>JAUXAH010000477.1 GCA_030614945.1 Phycisphaerae bacterium | reverse complement strand
AAGTGTCCAATTGGATTTATTTTCATAAGCCGTTGTATTATATAGATTTACGTTCATTTGCAATCCGCCTACGGCGGACAAGATTGGGTTTGTTTTGCATAAAAAGGTGCGATTTGTCGAGGATTCTCGACAGATGTAGAGCGACAATTTCGTGAAGCGTGAAGCGTATAGCGAGAAGCGTGGAAGAAAATAGCGTACAGCGTATCGCGTACAGCGTCTCGTATTGCGTATTGCGTATTTCGTAGCTCGTAGTTTGTGGTTCATTGTTCATAGTTCATTGTTCATAGTTCGTAGTTCGTGGTTCGTTTCTGGGCCTGCTGGCCCTAAGACCTTGCCACGCTGTGGCTTACGACATGCAAACTGAAATGTTATCTCCGCCTACGGGCGGGTTATCGTTTGCCTGCTGACAAACATATTGGTATTTTAACACAAATTCAAACGAAAGTCAAGAAGAAAGGGCAAAAAAAATTGGCCACAGAGGGCACAGAGTTTTGGCCACGAAGGCACAAAAGAATTGGCCACAGATGGACACAGATTTTAGGACAAGAATTAGCCACAAAGGCACGAAGGCACAAAGAAAAATTAGACGCAGATTGCGCAGATCTCGCAGAAGAATATAGCCGCAGATTTCGCAGATTGCGCAGAGAAATATAGCCACGAAGAGGCACGAATAAACACGAATAATTTTGGCCGCAGAGGGCACAGAGAGAAAAAAGTTTATCAGGTAATCAGGTAAACAGGAAGTGGATATCAGGGGAACAGGAGAACAGGGGGTATAGCGTGCAGCGGATAGGGATGCTGGATGCTCGTTAGTGAGGAGTGAGCTAAAGTGAACTAAAGTGAGCTAAAGTGAACTAAAGCTGGATTCTCGATGCTCGATGCTCGATACTCGATACTGGATGCTCGATGCTCGATACTCGGTACTGGATGCTCGATGCTCGATGCTCGATACTCGATACTGGATGCTCGATGCTCGATACTCGGTACTGGATGCTCGATGCTCGATACTCGATACTGGATGCTCGATGCTCGATTCTCGATACTGGATGCTCGATGCTCGATACTCGATACTGGATGCTCGATGCTCGATACTCGGTACTGGATGCTCGATGCTCGATTCTCGATACTGGATGCTGGATACTCGATGTTCGTTTTTATTAGGGACAATCACCGTTTTTGCGTACTGTCCCCAGCCATTAATAGGTGGCTGTCCTGCTCTGTATAAAACATAAATTATATGCCTGAGAATCATCAGGTTGTGGGTAAGAATGTGCAGACGAATCTCTCTGGTCTGGCTATGATGACATCGAGCACCAAGAGTACAACCCAGATTTCGTTTTAACATACTAAAGACTGTCTCAATTTGCCAGCGTTGACCGTATAGTTTTTTGGGAAAATTCTTTTGCATCAGTTTGCGGTAGTATCCGGTAACTGCTTTTAATTTACCATCTTCGCGCGGACGGCCACGTTGTGTGGTAGGAATAATACTTTGAATATTCAATTGTTCCCGGCAAAATTTGTGAAGACGTTCTGATTCATAACCTGCATCGGCAACAAGTATCTTAAATTTTTGCCGTGATAGGGCATTTAAGACGGTCGATTCATCTTCGGCATAATCGAGTTTTGGGCCTCGGTCTATGACCATGCCAAGCAGCAGATGATTGGAAGTATCGCAAATAGCGGATAACTTCGGAAATCGGTGTTTATAGTGGCCCTGATGGCGTTTGCAGCGACGAGTATAATAGCGTGATGTATGACGGGTTTCCATCCCTGTTGAGTCGATTGCGGCCAACTTTGATCGGCTTTTTAGCAGTCTAATATCGTGACATCGCTGTAAAATTGCGCTTAATAAAGCTTCGGAATTCGGCTTTCGTAATAGACGTTTACTGGCAGCAC
>JAUXAH010000449.1 GCA_030614945.1 Phycisphaerae bacterium | reverse complement strand
CCGACGTCTCTTCCGACTTCCCGTTGGGAAATAAGAGAGTATTTCTGCTGGAAGATGTACTCTATGGGGTCTTCGAGCGTTATAATTCGGCAGGCAGTTTTTTCGCTGATACGGTCGATTAGCGAGGCAATGGTTGTGGATTTTCCTGCGCCGGTGATGCCGGTTAGAAGTACAAGGCCCTGTTTGCGTTCGATGATGTCCTCCCAGACGTCGTTTGGAAAGCCGATTTGCTCAATTTTTGGGATTTCCAGGGATAATGCGCGGATGGCAGCGCAGATGCCGTCGTTTTCCTTAAAGACGTTTATTCGAAACTGCAGTGAGCTAAGTCTGTAAGAGCAGTCCACGCTGTAAGCACTCTGGAATTTGCTTAAGTTTTTGTCGCTTAAGAGCGGGTAGATAAGCTGTTTTGCTATTTCCTGGGTTACTGTGAGGCCTTTGAGTTTTACGAGGTCGCCGTCGATGCGATAAGCAGGGGGTGCGCCGACTTTGATATGCAAATCGGAGACTCGCATTGCGCCTTTCTCCTCGAAGTAGGCCAACATATCGAGGATACTTAATTTTCCGAGATTTTCGGTTGAATATACTTTTGCTGAAGCGGGGTATTTTTCAGTCATATTTGGCTCCGCTGGAAACAAGATAAAAATGTGATTTAGCTGTTCAATACCGGCCTTTTGTATAATAGTATACCAGCAGAACCGCCAAAAAGCAAGGGTCGAATCCGTCCCGTCTGAAGCCGGGCCGGACCGGGACGGCATCGTATCTCGTGAACGTGTGGCGTGCCCCGTGAGCGGAAAATAAGTAAACCCCGTTAGATATGAAATTATCTCACGGGGTAAATGTGGTTTTTGCTGGCTTTACTGAGGCAGGTGGCTATAATTTGTGGCAAATGCCCCCGCTGCTTCGTTTTTGCCTGCACCTGCGGCTGCGCAGGCACAGGTGCGAAGCAAAACGGCGGGGGCTGGATTTTACAGGATAACGGAATATAAATATGCGGAATAAAAAAGTGTTTGTTTCGGTTATTTTAATTTTGGTGCTGACAGTGCCGATAAAATTGGGGGTGGCTATTGAGGGCAGGGTTGCCAGTGAGAAGACCCGCCCCGTTAGAAGTAAGTCGCCATTGGTGACTGCCACATTTTCGGCGCGGCTTTCTAACGGGGCCCGCGCATTTGTCGGTCAGGATTTGCACTTAGCAGGCGGTGAGCTTTTAAGCCGGCAGAGCAGTACCGGGGAGCCCCGCCCTTCGGAAGGACTGGGCGAGCATATTCTTGTTTTGCGGGACGGATTTTCGATGTCGATAGGGGCCAACCAATTTTCCAGCGATAGTTCGGTGGTATGGCTTAAAGCAGAACGGACTGAATTTCGCGGTCGCGTTCTTATCGATGTGAACGTTCGGGTGTATCTGGAGGGCAATGTGTCGGTTAAAAAAGCCAAAGGCGCCAAGACCACCGATTTGAGCGAGACGGTGATTGAAAAGGCCGAGTCGATGGTTGTTCGGTTTGGTGTGAGCGGAGAGGTTTTTGTAACGGCGAAGAAAAGAGAATTGGGCGACCCTCGCGGATTAGAGCTTTACGCCAGGGCGCTTGCTGCAGTTGTACCTGTTGAGCCGAAGCTGGAGTTGAGGCCTGAGGCACGGGTGCCTGAATTGCCGGCAGAGGAGATACCCGCGGAAAGACCGCCTAAAGAAGTGATTACAGTCAAGCCGGTTGAAGTAGTCCCTGAGCCGGAAGAGAAGAAGCCGCGTTTCCGGTATCCGGTGAATATATCTCCTGCGGGTGAAGCTCCTCTGAAGATGGAGTCTGCCAAGGCGGCGGACGGGACGGATATTGCAACGGTGATGCAGAGGTTCTATGTGTGGCAGAAGCAGGATGAGGAGGGTGGTTTGCTGGAATTGCAGGCCGATAAGGCGGTTATATTTTATTCAAGTAGAGGGCTTGTGGCAGGCGAAGACAGAGAGGGTGCGGAAGAGATTTTGGCCAAGGGTGGTGTGAACCCCGCCCATCGGATGGGCTGGGTGA
>JAUXAH010000140.1 GCA_030614945.1 Phycisphaerae bacterium | reverse complement strand
TTTCTTCTCTGTTGACAAAAACTACCCCATCCTGAGCTTGTGAGGCTTTTTTCAGCAACTCTGCGCGTACTGTCACCGCAATGGTCTTACTTCCGGAAGTATTATAAATGCCCCCCCAAAGTGTACATATCTCACGGCGGCCTGCACCAGGCTGACAGACTCATCCTGGCCCGATTAGACAATGAGTCACGCAACGCAATAAGCAGTCGGTAAAACCAGAAGCTCTTCGGCTCTCGGCAATATCGAAGTTTATCATTTATTCGCTGGCGGATGTCTTTGCAGCGCGATTGAAGAAAACTTAAAAAGTCCATCGCCCTCTTATAATAAGATTCAGCCTCTGCAAAGCTGCCCTGCGCGCCCAGCAGTCTCGCAAGGTCTACATAAAATGGAGCCACGACTTGTTCGTGCTGTTGGTTAGCTTCTTGCATAATGGCTATCGCCCGTTCCAGAACAGGTCGGGCCTGACGATACTTGCCCTGCCCTTGATAAATTGAACTCAAAATTCTCAATGTGTACGCCACGTACGGATGTTTCTTAAAGTAGACCTTTTCCTGCAGCTTCAGGCCAAGCTTGCACATCTCTTCGGCATCAGCCGGCTTACCCTGATTATTGTACAAATATGCAAGGTCAATCAGACACGAACAGAGTTCTGAGTCGCAAGCATCGGTTGTTCTTGCTAAACTTAGTGCCTGTTCCGCAAATGGCTGCGCCTTTGCATAGTCTCCGTATGCCATGTACACTCTTGCCATTGATCGCAGTGCCTTGGACGAGCAAGCCTTTTCCCCTGAGATTGGCTTGCCGCTGACCACACTGGCGTTAAGTAGAGCTAAACCACATACTGACAAGAGAATGAAACTTTTGCCCCACAGTTGGTTTTTTGTTCCTGCCATTATAGAATTCCCTAATTCACCGCCGAGTCCGCAGGTTTTTTACCGCCGAGTCCGCTGAGCCTGTTTTCAATAATTTTTTCTCTGCGTGCTTTGCGTTCTCCGCGGTTATTCTCTGATTCGTAAAATATCAGTCCCCACTTTACCTGAATTTTAACCTTCTCTCCGTCGCTTTCCTTTGTATTGCATCTTCGCCGCCCCATAGAATCCGGGAAAGAATATTCCAGCAGAATTATCGGTCTGTAGTGCTGCTTGGAACAAATGGAGACGGCTAAGCTCCAGCCGGCGGAAAGGGCCGGTTCTTAACCGGATTCGACAGTACCCATAGGTCGCGAGAGGGGCCTTTTTAACAAAAACATTGCAAGCTTATCTTCTTACGGCTACACTTTATCTGGAAATGTGTTATTGACCTTTGAATTACTAATGAAACTTGGGTGGCACCCTCTTGTGCTTCGCAGCGAAGCTCTGCTTCGCAGAGTAGTACAAACTTGTTTGGGGGTGTTGAAAAATGCCTTATTCGTGTGCTTTGAGTAATTGTTCGTTTCATTTGTTTATACTCTATACCCCTACCCATTGTCAAGACAAAAACTTGGGGTTTTTAAGGTGGATTCACCGCCGTATGTTAAAGCAGTTGGAACGGAGGGAGCCCGAAGGGCGACCGGAGTGCCAACTGCTACGCCGTACACCTCGGCAACATAATCGAACAAAGTTGATATGGGAAACTGTGCTAAGCATTATTTCTATTTTCAATGTTCTTTTGAGGCCTGAATGTTAGTTAAATGGTTAAATAATCACCAATTACCAGTGTTACTCTGCGTAGTAGCAACGCTACGTAGCACGAGTTATCAATCACCAATTACATTGGTACATAAGGAGGCAAAATGTCCACCAGAAAAGACCCAATCAAAGATGAAAAACGATTACACAGTCGTCGTGATTTCCTTAAGCAAATTGGCTTTGGTGCGAGCACACTGTCGCTCTCGCAGTTGATACCGTCTCGTGCTATGGCCGGCGAGAAGCGGAAGGACTCGTCCGCCGGTGCCCTGTACAATGAAAAGTATCGGCCGCAATTTCACTTTACTCCCCGAAAGAACTGGACAAACGACCCTAACGGCCTGGTTTATTACAAGGGCGAATACCACCTGTTCTTTCAGCACAATCCCACCGGCATCAATTGGGGCAATATGACCTGGGCCCATGCCATTAGTACCGACCTGATTCACTGGAAGCAGCTGCCCAACGCCATTGAGCCGGACGAGCTCGGCACGATATATTCCGGCTCCGCAGTGGTGGACTGGAACAACACATCCGGCTTCCAAACCGGCACCGAAAACGTCCTCGTTGCTTTCTATACATCAGCCGGCTCTCACGCCCCAAAGAAAGTGCCATACACCCAGAGCATCGCATACAGCAACGACCGAGGCAGGACCTGGGTCAAATACAAAAACAACCCCGTCATCGGACACATCAGGGCCAGCAACCGCGACCCAAAGGTCATCTGGCACGAGCCCACAAAAACCTGGATTATGGCCCTCTTTCTTAATAGGAACGATTTCGTCTTGTTCTCTTCAAAGGACCTAAAAAAGTGGACCCACATTCAGGACATCAAACTACCCGGAAGCAGCGAATGTCCCGATTTCTTCCCCCTGGCCGTCGACGGTAATCCCGCCAATACTCGCTGGGTCTTTTGGGGCGGAAATGGCAGATACCTGCTCGGAACCTTCGATGGCCGAAAATTCACACAGCAGGCCGGCCCGTTTGAATCCAGAGTCGGAAACTTCTACGCCTCCCAGACCTACAGTGACATCCCCGAATCCGATGGGCGAAGAATTCAAATCGCCTGGATGGCGGGCGGCAAATTCCCCGGTATGCCCTTTAATCAGCAGATGTCGATTCCCTGCGAACTGACGCTGCGCACGTCCCCCGAGGGAATCCGGCTTTGCCGCGTTCCAGCGAGGGAAATCGAAAAGCTCCGCGGCGTTTACTGGGACTTGAAAAACACTACTATGGAACCTGGAGAAAAGCTGCTGTCCGCAATATCCGCCGAGCTATTTGAAATCCAGACCGAAATGGAGCCGGCAAGTGCCTCCGAGCTTGTCTTCAATCTTCGCGGCAACCCGTTGACCTATAATGTCAAAGATAAAATGCTTCTCTGCAAAGGCAAAAAAGTCAAGCTAACCTCCATCGATGGTGTAATCAAGCTGCATATTTTGGTTGACCGCACAAGCATTGAAGTCTTCCCCAATTATGGCCAGGTTACAATGCACCTCTGTTTCCCGCTCGACACGAACAATACCTCTGTCAATGTATCTGCCCGTGGCGGCCAGGCAAAAATCAAATCCCTGAAACTATACAAACTAAAATCCATCTGGCGCTGAACCCCATACTTACGTATGGGGAATACCACGCACGTAAGTGTGTGGTAACCGGCGTTGCTTTGCGCACAAACGCTGAGAGCGGAGGCGATTTTTGAGTTTTGAATGTTGACTTTTCGCCGGCAGTGCGGGAGAATGCGATTTTTCGTCTGTCCCCTGCTTTGGGTTCCCGCAAGGCGGGGTCCCTCGCAGGGGCAAGCTTGTCCCCGTGAAAACGGGGATTTGAAACCCCCTGTATTTAAGGAGGCAAAAATGTTTAATGGTATTTTTCATATCCCGGAGCCGGCCAATGAGCCGGGTTTGCAATATGCACCGGGCAGTCCGGAACGGGCGGAGTTGGGAGCTAAGCTGAAAGAAATGCTCGGCGAACAGGTAGAAGTGCCGATGATAATCGGCGGAAAAGAAGTACGCAACGGAAAACTTGCGGATATCCGCTGTCCGCACGACCATAAGCACCTGTTAGGCAGGTATCATCAGGCCGATGCGGAGCTGGTTACGCGAGCGGTCGATGCGGCGGAAAAGACGAAGCGCCAGTGGGGTAAGATGCCCTGGGAATCGAGGGCAGTAGTATTGCTGAAGGCGGCGGAGCTTCTGGCAGGTAAATACCGCCAGACCCTCAATGCGGCCACGATGCTGAATATGAGCAAGACACCGCACCAGGCGGAGATAGACTCTGCGTGCGAGCTGATAGACTTCTGGCGTTTCAACCCGCATTTTATGGAAGAGGTATATGGCGACCAGCCGATGTCCGCGCCCGGCGTGTTGAACTATATGGAGCATAGGCCTTTGGACGGGTTTGTTCTGGCGCTGACGCCTTTTAACTTTACCTCAATCGCGGGCAACCTTCCCACGGCACCGGCTCTGATGGGCAACACGGTGGTGTGGAAGCCGGCATCGGCGGCAGTATTGCCCGCGTACTTTATTATGAAGGTCCTGGAAGAAGCCGGCATGCCGCCGGGAGTTATCAATATGGTGCTGGGACCTGGACCGATTGTCGGCCCGCCGGCGCTGAACGACGTCAGACTCGGCGGAATTCACTTTACAGGCAGCACCTATGTGTTTTCGACAATCTGGCTGGCCATCGGTTCGGACATTCGCAAGTACGTCTCGTATCCTCGAATAGTAGGCGAGACCGGCGGAAAGAATTTCATATTCGTCCATACGAGCTCCGATATTGACGCCCTCGTGGCGGCGCTGGTGCGAGGGGCGTTCGAATATCAGGGCCAGAAATGCTCGGCGGCTTCCCGAGCGTACATCCCCGATTCGCTCTGGCCTCAGGTCAAAGAACGGTTACTGGATGAGATCGGCGATGTCAAGATGGGCGATGTGACCGACTTTAGTAACTTCATGGGTGCGATTATCGACGAAGGGGCCTTCAAAAGCATCAGGGGCTATATTGAATACGCCAGGAGTTCGGCCGACCTGGAAATTATCATTGGCGGCGGATGCGATGACACTACAGGGTACTTCATCGAGCCGACCGTCGTGGTAAGTAAAGACCCGAAGTCTAAGTTGATGGTTGAAGAAATTTTCGGCCCGGTTTTGACCATATACGTGTACCCGGAAGCTGAATATGACCAGACGCTGGAGTTGTGCGACCAGACCTCGCCCTATGCGCTGACCGGGGCGATCTTCGCCCTGGAGCGCAGTGCAGTCGTAAAGGCGATGAACACGCTGCGTCACGCTGCTGGCAATTTTTACGTCAACGACAAGCCGACGGGTGCGGTCGTGGCACAGCAGCCGTTCGGCGGCACGCGGGCGTCGGGCACAAACGACAAGGCCGGCAGCTGGCTCAACCTGGAGCGGTGGGTCTCGCCGCGTGCCATAAAGGAAACGTTTTTGCCGCCGAGGAACTTCCGTTATCCGTATATGGAAGAAGAATAACCGCCCCCCTCGCCTTCGTTGCCGAAGGCAACAGGGGGGGATTTAGTTTGATGGATAGTCGAGGCCCTTAATGCCCCGAACTGTCAGGTTAGGGTTCGGATTCCCGTCGTTGGCTTCACGGATCTGCCTGGCCTTAAGGAAACGGACCTGTCCATCTGCGAACAAGTAATTGCGGCAGCCCTGCCAGTTCCACCAGCCCCTGCACCACCATCTATCGTCCTGCTCTATACGTAAATGATTACTTTCCCATTCACCGATAAGTATTTTGCCGGATGGTCTGGCCACATTCAGGCTTCGTTGCGGCATGAACGGTGGTTCGAAAGGATTACTTTTACCACACTGCTCTGTATGCTTTTCAGTGCAGCGTATCGTGTCTATCTGCTTGGGGCTGTGGTAGAAGGCCATTGAGTAGGAATAACTTGTGGACTCGTA
>JAUXAH010000135.1 GCA_030614945.1 Phycisphaerae bacterium | reverse complement strand
ACGAGATTTTTAATCAGGACGATGGATATAAAGCCAATAAGCAGAATGTGAAGAGTATCCATAATATTTCCTATACCAAAATTCGAATATCGAATTTCGAAACAATCTCAACTATTCACCGGTCAGAGATTGCCACGCCCTCACTTTGTTCGGGCTCGCAATGACATCTTCTTTTTGCATTTTTATATGTCACTTTGATTTTTACATTTTAATTTTTGATTTCTTTTTGCTGATTATGTTCACCAGGCCCAGCAGCAGCCCTAAAGTGATAAATGCTCCCACCGGCATACTCATTGCAGCCCACGGCACGAACGCATCAGGCATCACCGGCACCTCGAATATCTTGCCTGTCGAGAGCAACTCCCTGATGCCCGCCAGAACGCACAATGTAAGTGTAAAGCCGACGCCCATTCCAAGTGCATCGATGATACTTACGATAAGGTTGTTTTTACTGGCACAGGCCTCGGCCCGGCAAATGATAATGCAGTTGACGATAATCAACGGGACATACGGGCCGAGCGTCTCGCTCATTTCCGGTTGAAACGCCTTCAGGAACAAATCCGCTATGGTAACGAAGGTTGCTATCGTCAGGGTAAACATCAGGATTCGCAGGTGCGGCTTGAGAAAGTTGCGCATTACGCTGACCACGATGTTGCTGCACAGCAATACAAAGATGACACTAAGGCCCATAGTCAAAGCCGGCTTGACCGCTGCCGTAACCGCCAGCGTCGGACACATTCCCAACAGCAGCCGAAAGACCGGATTCTCACGCCACAATCCGGCCAGGAGCGTTTGCTTATAAAGACCGCCGCCAGCTTGTCGGTCATTTGCCATTACCGATTAATCCTTTCTGCTGTATTTGCTTTTTTATCTGCGTTATGTAATTATTTATTATCTTAACGACTGCTTCGCTGCTTACTGTAGCGCCGCTTATTACGACAATGTGGGACCGTTTTTTCTTGGCATCGCGTGTTCTTACTGCTTCGAGTTCCCCAGCCGGCGCTCCCTTGAACTGGGCTCGGTAGTCATCGTCGTATTTTATCTTGTCTCCTAATCCGGGGGTTTCATTACTTGCTAAAACGTCGAAGCCTGCGAGCTTTTGAAAATCTTTGTCAACAGCGATAACCAGTTCGATTTTGTCTTGAAAACCCTGGCCGGCGGCGTTAAAACTCCACCCGACACATTCGTTCGCATCCGAGACGGCCTTGTAAACTTTAATCTTTTTTCTTTTGCCTTTGGCGGGCTCGATTTCAATTTCTATGCCTAATGTGTCTAAGTCGATGAAGTGCCTGGCCTCCGGCAGCAGAGCGGCAGTCAGGCGGTTAAGTTTATCAATTTTGTTCTGCTCTATTTCGTCTGACCAGCGGGCGTTAGCTATCGCTATCAGCAGGCCGAAGAAGAATGACGAAATAATCAGCAGCCAGCTTTGCTGGATAAAATGTTTTATCTTAACCATTATAAAACCTCTTTTCCCACCAAGACACAACGTCACGAACTGCCTGATTCCCTGACCCCCTGATATACTGCATCCTGGTATCCTGATCTCCCGATAACCTAATTTACTTCACACTCGGCTTACCTCCTGCCGGGACCAGTTTGCAGAACCTGTCAATCAACGGCGTTACAGCGTTCATTAAAAGAACAGCGTACATCACGCCTTCCGGGTATTCGCCGACAATTCTTATAAGCATTGTTATTGTTCCTATTCCGATTCCGAAAATCCACATCCCTTTAGTCGTCAAAGGAGCGGTAACGGGGTCGGTAGCAATAAAAAAGGCGCACAGCAACATTGCCCCGCTGGTCAAGTGGAAGACCGGCTGGACGTAGGCGTCGGAATCAATAAGATAAGCAATCGTAGCAAAGACAAAAGCCGAAACCAAAACAGCCAACGGGAGAGATGGGTTTATCGTTCGTCTTATCAATAAATACAGGCCGCCGATTAACAGTGCGATTGTGCTGGTTTCGCCCAGACAGCCGCCGACCTCGCCCGTGAACGTAGCTTCAAATTGTTGTTCGTTATAGATTTTAGCTCCATTTTTGTCTTTTATGGCCTTCTTACTCCACCACAGTGGCGTTGCCTGCGTCCGTACCTGGACCGAGTCTTCGGCAGCAATATTTTCCGGGGCAATTCTGGGCATCTTGCCATCGATTGTGGCCGGAACCGTCCAGCTTGTCATCATCATACCGAAGGAGGCGGTCAAAAATGCTCTGCCGACCATAGCAGGGTTGAAGATATTGGCGCCGAGCCCGCCGAAAACCATTTTTCCGATTGCGACGGCGAAAACGCTGCCGATTATAGCTATCATAATGATTTGCCAATATGGCCAGCTCCTCGGCGGAAGTGACAGCGCAAGGATTATCCCCGTAACCACCGCACTGAGGTCGCCGAGGGAATTGGGCTTTTTGCGGATTAGATTGCAAAGCCATTCGGTTGCGACTGCTGAAATAACACAGGTGCAAATAAGGATGAGCGCATAGATGCGGAAGTAATAGCCCGCTGCCGCCATAGCGGGGACTAAACCGATTATGACATCTATCATAACACTGCGGGTAGAAAGCGGCTTGCTGATATGTGGTGCAGACGAAACTGTTATATTTTCGGACATTTAACCTTTTCCTATTACAAACTAACGTATACGCTATACGCTAACCGCTATACGCTGTTTTTTACTATTCCGGCATCTTTTCCTTTTGCCCGGCAAGAAGCGTTTTGCCTGTCTTGATATATCCTGTCAGCTCTATATTGGCCGGGCAGACGTAACTGCAGCAGCCGCACTCCGTACACGCATTGATATAATAGCTTTCTGCTACGTCCAAAAGATTATTTTTTACCGCATGGGCGATTTTCGTCGGGTTCAAATGCTCGGGACAAACTTCAAGACATCTGCCGCAGCGAATACAAGGCGTTTGGCGCCCTGCGAATTTGGCTGCGCCGATTTGTTTTTTTGTCAATACGGTTACTGCGCCGGTGGTTTTTGTAACAGGCGTTGTCAAATCGGCGATTGCTATTCCCATCATCGGCCCGCCAAGAATGACCTTTACCGCTTCCTCGGTCAATCCTCCACAGAATTCGATAAGCTCGGCAACCGGCGTTCCTATCGGAACGTAGAAATTGCCGGGATTTGCAATGCCTTCTCCGGTAACGGTTACGACCCTGTGGGTCAGCGGCGAATCATAAACGACCGCTTCGGCTATCGCCGCGACAGTGGCAACGTTAAGAACCACCACACCAATCATCGGCGGAATTCCACCTGTGGGGACATCTTTTTTTAGAATCGCTTTTATAAGCTGTCTTTCACCCCCTGGTGGATATTTTGTTTTGACCGGCACAACTTTGATGCCGTCTCTTTTTGCGTAAGTTTTTACCCCGTTAGAAAATTTCCCTTTTGTAGGATGTTCCCCACTTATAGAATTTCTAACGGGGTGAAACGCTGCGTTCATCGCCTCTATCGCTTCCGGCTTGTTATCTTCGATGCCGATAAAGACCTTGGAGCAGCCGGACGCTCTTCTGGCGAGCTTAATCCCCGCAACAATTTGGTTCGTCCACTCAAGCATAATACGATAGTCGCAGGTGATATACGGGCAGCACTCACATCCGTTGATTATCAATGTCTCTTTGGGCAATCGCGGGTTTGGTTCTATCTTTACCCTCGTCGGGAACCCGGCGCCACCCATACCGACGATACCCGCCTGACGGACGGCATCGCATATCTGTTCCGCTGAATAGCTGTTTTCATCGAAATCATCCTTTAACTTAAAGTCCGGCCGCTTTGGCGGATAGTGGGGTAACGCATCTATAACTATTGCCGGGCTTCGCCCTAAAACCGGGTGCGACTGCAGGGCGATTTCTTTTACTTTGCCGGTGATGGGAGAATGAACCGGTGCCGACACAAATGCATCCGAGTCGCCGATCTTTTGACCCGCCTGCACCGTGTTTCCTTTTCTGGTCAGAGACCGGCAAACAGCACCGGTATGCTGGCTGAGCATTATTGCAACTTGTTTGACGGCAGGGAAAGACTGTATCTTGCTTTCACTGGTAAGCGCTTTGCTTTCCGGAGGGTGGGTTCCGCCCGTAAAAGTAAATCTGCCTTTAGTATCAATTCTCATATTCAAAAACCCAGCACAAACATGCCATTCCCGCGCAAGCGGGATTCCAGTGTCTCGTTATTGTTCTCGATCCCTGTCTTCACAGCAATGACATATCGTTCTTGTAATCAATATGCAGACAAAAGTCACTGACAAAGCCAGCACAAAGCTAAGGGCTGTTCTGACTAAAATTGCTTCAAAAGCTGCTAAAGAAGCAATAAAAACCAATACGGGCAGCAAGAACGCAACCACAGCTTTGAGAACCACCGGGGGGCCTTTAGTGTTTCCCAACTTCCGGTAAACCTCCCGGCAGTCATGCTTCTGGTTGCAGTCTTCGCAGAATTTTTGCTGGGCCATAGTTTTCACTACCCTATAAAATAAACAGAATTTATAATGGATATAGCTGAGATTTTCAAACAGAACTTTTCATAATTGCAGGCATAATTATGTCTAAAAAATTGGCGCTGCTGATATTAGCCGTTTCCTTTTGCTTCTACGCCGGCTGTGCAGTCAACCCCATAACCGGCCAAAAGCGGCTTATGTTGATTCCGGAACAGCAGGATTTTGAAATAGGGCGCCAATATGCTCCTGAAGTTGAAAAGCAAATGGGCGGCAGAATTGACAATAAAAGTGTGCAAAACTACATTGACAGCGTCGGACAGAGAATCGCTCGCGTTAGCCATAAGCCCTATTGGGACTATCACTTCGTGGCATTGAATCATAAATCGATTAATGCCTTCACTCTGCCCGGCGGGTATGTCTTTATCACAAAGGGGATGCTCAAGAAGCTGACAACCGAGGCACAGCTTGCAGGAATATTGGCACACGAGATTGTCCACGTTGTCGCAAGGCACTACGCAGCCGCTGCCAGCCGCGAGACCAGCGAGTCGGGAATAATGGTTTTAGCTGTTGCCCTCAGTGGTGCGAAAGTACCGGCGGGCGCTTTACAGGCGGCAGACCTCGCTCGACAAATTATTGGACTTCGATATAGCAGAAAGGACGAGAGAGAGGCTGATTTGGCCGGTCTCGATTATATGGTCGCCGCCGGCTACAATCCTTATGGCACCATTGAGTCTATGCAGATGCTTGAGCGGGAGGATGCGGTCAGGCCGGTTGAGTTTTTCTCAACCCACCCGGACCCTCAAAATCGGCTGGCATATTTGAACGGAAGGATTCAAACAAGGTACGGCACCTTCGGCGGCTTAAGAATCGGAAAAGAGGATTATCGAAAGTTTGTCCTGGACCCGTTAGCAAACAATAAAGCCGAATAAGCCTTGAACTGCGAAAAAGCCCAGCTAAATATCCGTCGGCTCGATCTGTGCCATCTGCAGAATCCTGCCGGGCTCTTCCGGCACAGCCGTCCGCGCCGAAAGATAAGCTGATTCAATGACCGCCATATTCTTCAGGTTCTCTCTGCCGCTGCTGCAGAGCTTATTTTCATCCGGCGATAATATACTTAAAGCAAAATTCTCCAGTAGCGCCCTATACCAGCCAACCTCGTCGTCGTCGTATTTTAATTCCTCGCTCGTCTGACCAAGCCCATCGCTGACGGTAAGTTGCTTATTGCTGACTGTCAAAATTCTGTCTTTGCCGTAGA
>JAUXAH010000614.1 GCA_030614945.1 Phycisphaerae bacterium | reverse complement strand
ACAAAGCCAGGCGGCAACGGCCCGGACCCGCCAGGCTAGATACCTTCCGCCGCGGTTTGGCACCGCGAACCAAAGGCCATCCCTGGGCCGAGAACTTGGTCACACCGGACCGTCACCGAGACCGAGCACACCGCTTCACATGCTCGTCGAACCGGAGCGAAGCGGGGCCCCATCTGCTAGTCGGTCGATCGACGGAGGGTGAAGCTCGCGTGTCGAAAGGGAGGCGAGCAACAGCAAACCCTCACAAGAGGGTTCGCTGCGGTCTCAGAGAGGCGCGTCAACAGGAAAAAACAGCAAGCCACCGCACACGCCTACTCAGGATCATCGCTTCTCATAGCCTCAGATACCTAGCACCCACAGGACCCAGGCTGGCCCCAGCTCGAGCACACAACCCCACTCGCGCTGGTCCGGACAGCGACCCCCTCGTGGGTCACTCTGGCCACAATAACCAGTCAACAGATACAGGCCGTGGCAGACCCCGGCCTGTTTGGGAGGGGAGGGGAGGCGGCCGGAAAAGACCGGAGAGGCAACCCGCCCCGCGTTGGGCCCGCGCCCCGTTCCGCCAGGAGGCCGTCCAGCGTCCAGGACGGTGGGCGTCAAGGGGCCGTTCGAGCCCGTCCAGGGGGCCAGGGGCCGGTCCAGTGGCCACCGTCGCCGGTCCCGCCCCCTCCTGGTCCGCAAACCCCTCCACCGATCGGTGGGGAGCGCCCTGGTGAGCCTCAGCGTGGGGTGTTCTGTGTTGTTGTCTGGCCCCTGGAGGCCCCCGGGGCCTTTATCCAGAGTCAAGGGGTTGCCCCCCCGCAGGGGGGGCGACTGCGGCCTACCGGCCCGCCGAACAGAACCGGCGTGCCTGGCCGCCCGCCCGCCGAAAACCCGGATCCGCCCTCCTCTGTCGGGCGGCGGCGGCCTTCCCGAGCCTCCTCTGGGCCTGCGGCAGAGCCGCAGGCCCCTCGTCGCTGGGCCCTTCGTTCGCTTCCTTCGCGGGGCGCGTCTGGCCCTCCGGTCGGTCGCTCCGGGGCCTTCCCCGCAGACCCTTGGCCCCTGCGCTCCCTTCCTTCGGGCCTTCCGCATCGGGGGGGGCCGCTGCCGCTACGCGGCGTCCTCCGTCCTCCGCCCGCCTTTGGCGGTCGGTGGCGGCCCCCCCCTCGGGCCTTTGGGCTTGCGCCTCACGGCGCTCGCCCTCGTCCCTGCCCCGCTTCGTCGCTCTCTGCGGTCCCCGGTGGCGCGAAAACCCAGATCGGGCCTCCTCTGTCGGCCCGCGCGCCCCCGATCGGCCCCCCTCTGGGGGGCCGCGCCCCCCCTGCGGGGGGGCAACCCCCTGACTCTGGACAAAGGCCCCGGGGGCCTCCA
>JAUXAH010000338.1 GCA_030614945.1 Phycisphaerae bacterium | reverse complement strand
ATACTCGAAATGCCCCGACGATGTGGTGATCTGGGCACAATGTATCTGCCCGGCGACTTAAATAAAGACTGCAAAGTGGATTTGACTGATTTTACCGAGTTCGCTGACAAATGGCTCGACTCCACCGACCCATCTCAGGATTAGAGGGAAGCAGATTTGGATTTTGACTCGCAAGAACTCAAACAGTGCGTTAAGGCACTGAAAGAAATCGATTTTGAACTTGCATATCTTGCCGTGCTTACTTGCAAAGGATTAAAGCCATTAAGCAGATGGGAAAAACCTTTAGATGACCACGGGCTCAGATTTCTACAACAGATGGGATTGCTTACGAAACAAATCCGGCGAACCGTCAAGACTGGCAAGGTGATTTGCGAAACTATTTTCAGCGTATCGCTCGGCTACATTCAACTCTACGAAAAGCGGTTTGTCAACAAGCCGATAGATAAATCTGCCGCGACAATACGGTTTGAAGGTTTTTTGTTTGGCTTCCCGCCTTGCTGCGTGGACGAATACATCCGGCACCCTTATATTAAAAACACCCTTGCCCCGCAGCTTCAGAAGATTTTATTTCATTGGGCCTGCAAGGATTGCAAAATCACACCCACTCTTTTACCCGGCTACCGCCGAATACACGAGTATGTAGAAAAATGCTGAATGTGGTGGAACTTTTGCTTGGGGCAAACGCTCGTTCAGAACAAGGGTGCTGCTAATCTTCACCACAAATCTGTAATCGCGGCGCAGAAATAAAATGGGGCGCTTCTGTTTGAAGAAGCGCCCCGTTTGGGGACAAAAACAAAATAGTGAGCACTCTTTTTCTTAGGTCTCTTTTTCCTCAAGCATATCTCTGAGGTACTTATTTTCTCGGCGTGTCGCTTCCAAGTCGAAAAGCTGATATTTGATGCATACTCGCAGGTAGTCCAGCGATTCCTGCAGACTATTGATGCTTTTTTGGAGCCGCTTATGGCTGTCTTGTGCTTGTTTGGCAAGCATTGCCAGCTTTCTATGCTGTGGGTCAACCATCCCCCCAAATTCCTTTACCAGTTCGTTAAGTTTGCCTTCCAATCTTGCCTCGTCCATCACATTACTCTTTTCTCAACCCTCCCTCCTTGTTACATCACCCTGATTTTAGGGACCCTCCGAAGCCTCCAAGCCTCCTGGCTATAATAAAGAGCAAAATTCATACCCAAACGCCCAAGAACCGGCTTTCTGCCCGATTTCACCGCTTACCCTGTACAGTAGCCAATCAGACCGACACAATGGGTTACCTTTAAGTTTTGTTTCTACTTTCCGAAACGCAGCCCTTATATGGGTTAAAACCCTGTGTTGCGGAAAATCAACATTCCGCATCTGTCCGTGCTTTCTTACGGGGTGTAACGGTTTTATTGAGAAACAGTTACGGCTTACGTTGATTTTTGTAAACATCATCGTTGATTTAGGGCACCAATTATGCTTTCGGGTTCATCACCCGGCCGATAAACAAAATGCTGCCCGAATCGTTATCACGAATCAAAAATAAAAATGGATGGTCCGCCCGAAAAACTGGTATCTTTCCCGGCATGACCGACGTTATGCCCACTACTACCGCCGTTGCCGCCGCTGCTTCAGTGCCTTCCTCGTTCACGTCAACATAGGCCTTGTGAATGACCGCCCAGATAAAAAGGTCCCTTTTGCTGTTCATTCCCGAGAAATCCGCCACATCCGGCACAAAGGCGTTGGTCATTCCCATCGACTTTAGAACCTCAGCCAATCTGAACTGCGATGTCATCTTGAACTTCGGAATGGAAACAATAACTTTGCGCTTACGAAGTTTCGCCAGCCATTGCGAAAGGTTCTTCAGCGTGAGTGTTTTCTCAAATTCAGCCAGCCCATCGACCTGCTTTGGCAGCAAAATAATCATTGACAGCTCGTTATCCACATAGGGCAGCTCAAGCCCCTGAAAATCCTCGGTTTCCATATAGTTGAAATCTGCCGTCTGGTTCATCATAGGGACATCAACCTTCTCACCGCCGGCAAGAGTAAATGGAGCGTTCTTCGTTCTGTCCTTTTTGAACTGGCTTGCCCAGTTACCCTTAAAGTAGATAGCGTTTGTCAAAACCAGCCGGGTCAGCCGGTTGAGCACCCCTTTGGGAATAAGGTTCTTGATTTTGTTCCTGGTCTTTTTTTCCACCCACGTGTTGATGGTTTTTCGCGCAGCTTCGGCAGCCCTTACGAAATCAACCTCATTGAGCCGCCCATCGTAGTTAGTTTTGATAAGCTCCGGAAATTCCTTAAGAAATCCATAACCCTTCTGCCCCCACAAAGCGTTGGCTACAGTAAGCTCGTAGCCGCCTTTTTTGCCTCTGTTGTTTAGGTCTTTTATGATTCTTCCAAACGCCGAATGAAATCGCAGCCGGTGCCAGCCTGGAAGTGCCATCAGCCCTCCTTTCGGCTCCCCAATCAGCTTCGTCACTGTGGGAAAACGCAGCACCTCGGCCATTTGCTTCTCCGTCTTGCCCCGCGCGCCGGCATAAGTCATTGCCAGCGCTGTCGAGATACTGTAAGGCGAGAAAAAAAGGTTCCCTTCCCTCGCTCGCAGCTTCGCATACGACTGAAGCGCAAACTTGTTATTTCCTTCCACAATGATTCTTTCACCTTCTTTTACCGCAAGCTTTGCCCAAACACCCGATGCAGTTGCCATCACGACCAATAGGACAAACACGCATTTAATCGCTCTCATATCAAATACCCCTTATTATTTCCCAGTGTGGCTTCGTAAAAGTTTCTTAAATCCTTCGTTTTTCAAGCAGGCAACCAAAGCCAATGCTTATTGTGGGAATC
>JAUXAH010000335.1 GCA_030614945.1 Phycisphaerae bacterium | reverse complement strand
CCTATCGGAATTATGGCGGTCGCCATCGCCAAACAAGCCGGCGCTCGCTACGTCGTCATCACCGACATAAATCCATATCGCCTGGAACTGGCCAAAAAAATGGGGCCTACCTTGACACTGGACGCAAGAACTGAAAAAATCCAGGACGCCGTCAACAAGCTCGATATGAAAGAGGGATTCGATGTTGGTCTTGAAATGTCCGGAAGCCCTGACGCATTCAAAAGCATGCTTAAAAATATGTGCCATGGCGGTAAAATCGCCCTGCTGGGGATAATGCCGGAAACCCCTATTGACTGGGATTATGTTGTCTTCAACGGCCTTACCATTAAGGGTATCTACGGCAGGAAAATGTACGAAACCTGGTATAAGGTAACTATGCTTATTCAAAAGGGACTCGATATCACTCCCGTTATTACCCATCGGTTCCACTATACCGAATATATTAAGGGCTTTGAAGTTATGCAATCGGGCAGGTCAGGAAAAGTCATCCTGGATTGGACTGAAAAATAGAAAATTGGACTATAACAATTGTAGGGCACAGGATATGTTTGGAGCGATGAAATCTCATATAACTGAAGAGATCAAACAAATAAAGGATGGCGGCCTCTACAAGGCAGAGCGAATCATAACCAGTCCGCAGCAAGCTACCATTACGGTTCGAGGCGGACAAAAAGTCCTCAATTTATGCGCCAACAACTATCTGGGCTTGGCCGACCATCCCGAAGTCATTCGAGCCGCACAGGGCAGTTACGCCAAATGGGGATACGGCCTGTCCTCCGTCCGCTTCATTTGCGGCACGCAGGAAATACACAAACAGTTGGAAAAGAAAATCTCCGAATTTCTGGGCACCGAGGATACCATCTTGTACTGCTCCTGCTTTGACGCTAACACAGGTTTGTTCGAAACCTTACTCACCGCAGACGATGCCGTCATAAGCGACAACCTCAACCACGCCAGCATTATCGACGGCATACGCCTTTGCAAGGCCCAGCGCCTGCGGTTTGAAAACTCCAATATGGAGGACCTGGAGGACAAATTGAAGCAGGCCCAATCGGCACGGTTTCGACTGATTGCGAGCGACGGCGTGTTTTCAATGGACGGAACTATCGCCAGGCTCGACCAAATCTGTGAGCTCGCGGAAAAATATGACGCTCTCGTGATGGTGGACGATTCGCACGCAGTCGGTGTGCTCGGTAAACGCGGAAGAGGCACTCATGAACACTGCGATGTAATGGGACGCCTCGATATTATAACCGGCACACTGGGTAAAGCTCTCGGCGGCGCCAGCGGCGGATACACCAGCGGAAGAAAAGAAATTATCGAAATTCTGCGCCAGAGGTCGCGCCCGTATCTTTTCTCAAACACCCTGGCGCCGGCTATCGTCTCTACATCCCTGAAAGTGCTCGACATCCTCTCCGCTTCCACTGACCTGCGGGATAAGCTCCGGGACAACACCCGCTATTTTAGAGAACAAATTGCCGAACTCGGATTAGACGTCGTTCCCGGCGAACACCCAATCGTGCCGATTATGCTCGGGGATGCCGCCCTTGCTCAAAAAATGGCACAGAAGCTTTTGGAAAGGGGCGTTTATGTAATAGGATTTTCCTATCCTGTTGTTCCCAGAGGCGCTGCACGAATTCGCACCCAGATATCCGCGGCCCACAACAAGGAAGATTTGGATTTTGCCATCGAGAAAATCGCGGAGGTCAAACAGGAGCTGGATATCTGATGTCTTGCCAAAAAAGTTTTTGACATACTCGGTTCGGCCTAATATAATGATAAATAAAGGTTAAAATAAGGGGAAGAACCCGGAATTAACGGAACACAAGGCCGTTTTTGCGCATCTTATAGGCAGCGAAGCGTTTGTACTAAGAACGGAGTATCATTTAGGATATTCTTGTTTTTCTGCCGAATCCTTTGAGGTATTTTTACTGGAAAGCAAGGATAGCAATGAAAAGAAACGGTTTTACACTGGTTGAGTTGCTGGTAGTAATTGCAGTCATTGCGGTTCTGATGGCGATTCTGATGCCGGCTTTGAAACTCGCCAGGGACCAGGCCTACGCTGCCGTCTGCGTTAGCAATCTAAGGAACCTCTCCTTGGCCTGGTTTACATACGCCGAAGAGAATGAGAGTACATTAGTTGACGGCCATATCCCCAGGAATAATAATCAACCGAACGCATACTGGGTGCAAGCTCCACAAGGTCCCACCGGTAACTACACAGGCGACTCCAACCCCACCCTTGATGACAAGCTCAGAGGCATAAGAAGAGGTAAGCTGTTTCCCTATGTTAAGGACGTAGATGTATATCACTGCCCGAATGACCGGAGGAAAAGGGACCTCACTCAGAATGCTTTCCGCAGCTATTCGATCGCCGGCGGCATGAATGGGGAAGACAAATACGGCTTTAGCGGAAGAGCTATCGAAGTATATGATGAGATAAAAACTCCCAGTATGAAATATGTCTTTGTCGAGGAATCCGATGACAGGGGTTGGAACATGGGCTCCTGGGTCGTAAACCCCACGGGAGATAAATGGATCGACCCCTTGGCACCCTGGCACAACAAAAGAAGCACCCTGGCATTTGCCGACGGCCACTCCGAAAAACACAGATGGCTCGATGAACGCACAATTGAAATGAATGAGAAGCAGCTATTTGGTCAGACCCATCCCGATAACCCCGACCTGAAATATATGCAGAGGGGCTATCAATTAAGAGACTAATGAGGCCAGGACCTAAAGCAAAAAGCAATGTGGCATTGTGTACCTCCCGAAGCTGTTCGGTTCTGCACCGATTATGAAAGCAGCGAAAACCGCATCCCCGAAATCCACAGCTC
>JAUXAH010000382.1 GCA_030614945.1 Phycisphaerae bacterium | reverse complement strand
TTTGCGACGCAAAGGCGATTATAGGCAAATACGGGTTGGGCTGTGAGCCGGCTTCGGCGGCAACAATAGCAGGTTTAAGGCATCTTAGGGCTGAAGGCCTCATCGCGGCCGACGAACGAGTCGCCTGCGTGCTGACGGGGCACCCGTTAAAAGACCCCAACGTAACGGTCAACTACCACAAGGAAAAACAGGGTGAATTCAGCAATCCGCCTGCAGAAGCACCGAACGACATCGATGAAATAATCAAGCTGATAAATTGATTCTCCCAACATTCAGCAAGATAAAGTTACAAAATGGAAAACAACCAAAGCAACACCAGGAGAACGAAGATTTTTGTCGTTTGCGGAGTGATGCTTTTTTCTGCAGTAACCGCGTCCTGGACGCTTTCCGAAAAGACATTAGACAACCATGAATGTCTTGTTTCGGTTACAGCACGCGAGATGCTGGAAAGCGGCGATTGGGTTTGGCCTACTTACAACGGAGAAGCTCGGCTTCACAAAACACCGCTCTCCTACTGGATGGTTGCAGGCTTGGCCAAAATAACGGGCGAAGTAGATGAATTTACTGCTCGGATACCGAACGTTATTTTTGCAGTGCTTTCCATTGCCGCTATGCTGTACTTTGTCAATCAGTGGCTGTCCTTTAGGATTGCAGTGCTCTCTGCGGCTGTCTGGGCAACATCTCTGGGCTATATCCGTTACTCGCATAATGCTCGGCCGGAAATGGCACTGACGTTTTTTATCGCGCTGTGTTTTTTGAGCTTCTACTCGGCTATTACCACGCAGAGCCGAAAGAGGCAAGTTGCCTATATGCTGGTCTTCTGGACAAGCTTCGGGGTGGCAAACCTTGCCAAAGGGCCTGCCCCGCTGCCGCTTGTTTTGATTCCGCTGTTTTTCTACGTCGCGATATTCCGGCAATGGAAGAAGCTTGCAAAGTGGCTGCCGGTCGCAGGGGTGATTATTTTCCTGGCCATCGTATCGCCCTGGCCGTTGGCTATTGCTCACAGATTAAACTGGGACTTGGGCGTATGGAAACGGGAATTTGTTGACCGCTTCCTCGGCAGTTACGCGCGGGGGGACTATCCACTATACTACTATCTACTCATAATGTTTAAGTATATAACGCCGTGGGTTGCCTTTCTGCCAATGGCTCTGGCTGCTCCTTTCTACAGGGTTTGGAATAAAAAGCAGCCCGCAATGAAATTTTTGTGGCTGTGGTTTGTTGTGGGCCTGCTATTCTTCACTATCAGTGGCGGCAAACGCCAGCACTACATACTGCCTTTGATGCCGGCGATGGCTATATTGATAGGCATACTGATAGAAGATATGGCTTTTGTCCGAAGGGCGTTTACTTTGAAACAGGCAAAGGATGTTCTGAGAAATCATATTGTAGTTATAATTGCAGGCGCCATCGCCCTGCCAATTTATATAGCCGCAACCAATTCTCAGTTACTTGCTGACGGAATAATACTTAGCATAACAACGATAGTCATAACTGCAGCTGTTGCCATACTATTTGCCAAAAGAAAACGTGCCTTTGCATGCGGGACAGTCTTTGCCGGCATCGCCATTTTGGTTATGATTTCCTATGTCAGCTTTATAAATCCGCTGGAGAAGGACAGATATTCGAAGGATTTTGCCCAAAAAATTGCCAAAATAGTCCCGCAACACGACACGCTCATAGCTTATGAGTCTGTGTCTCCGAAATCTGTGCAATATTTCGGGAGAGCCATACCGGAAACAAACGACAGGACAGTGCTGTATGAGCACTACGAACGAGGAGACTGGGTTCTCGCCACTGCAGGCCGGCTGGAGAAATTAACCCAGGATGGCAGATTCAGAAAGGTGTACTACACGGAAAAAGCTGAGCAACGAAGGCGACACAATAGGGCCGGGGCGCTGTTCCACAAATCCACACCGAAGGTCAAAGACGAGCCATAAAGGCCGGCGGAGTACATTTAGTTTGCCAACTGGGTGATAAATTTACTTTCGGCCTCGAGCAGCGGCTGTTCTTTGATACCTCGAACCAGTTTAATGGCCTCGGCAACAGTGTCTCCCTGCACCTTAACCGCCCACACAGCGGCGAGCATTGGAACCCTTTTCCTGCCGTTGCTATCGTGGAGAAGCACCGGCAGGTTGGCCTTATCAGCCATTATAGCCAGGAACCGGTCCTGAGTTCGTTTATCGGGCAAATAGTTAGCTTTTTGGATAGGCAATTCAACATAATTAACGCCATTGTTTCTGACCCAGGTTATTTCCTCGTTGTACCAGTTTTTCTCGCGATGTTCGGAAGCGGAACGGACGTTTACGATAGTGCCGATATGATATTTGTAAAGCAGGCGGGTGTAATCCATTCCCCGCGGCTGGCCGCTGGTATAAAGCACACCCGGCTCGATGGTATGAAAATTCTTGATATGAAAATGCCGGACTAACAGAATTACCGCC
>JAUXAH010000099.1 GCA_030614945.1 Phycisphaerae bacterium | reverse complement strand
CCGATTTGCGTCAATCTTCGGTCCGCATTATCAGCCCTTAAGGACAATCGATACTCAGCTCGCGACGTGAACATCCGATACGGCTCATCAATTCCCTTCGTTAGCAAATCATCTATAAGCACCCCGATATATGCCTGGTCTCTGCCGAGAACAATCGGCTCGGCGGACTGCATCTTCCTAACTGCGTTTACACCAGCCATAATACCCTGCCCCGCCGCCTCTTCATAACCACTTGTCCCGTTTATCTGCCCGGCCAGAAACAGCCCTGATACCTTCCTGGTCTCCAGATTGGGCTTTAGCTGAATCGGCGGACAATACTCGTACTCAATTGCATAGCCATAATGAATAATCCGTGCGTTCTCCGTCCCCGGCAGCAGTCTCAGCACCTGTTCCTGAACATCTTTCGGCATAGAGGTAAAAAGACCGTTGCAGTAAATCGTCTTTATATTTTCTTCTTCCGGCTCCAAAAAGATTCGATGCTGCTTCTTATCCGCAAACCTGACGACCTTACCTTCGATGCTCGGACAATAACGTGGGTCGGCGCCCTTTATCTGGCCCGAAGAAAGCGGAGCACGATGCAAATTGTCCCGAAGCAGCTTGTGTATCTTTTCGTTGGTATACGTAATCCAGCACGGCACCTGGGGCTGCTCTATCCTTTCAGTCATAAATGAAAACGGCACGGGCGGCTCATCACCGGGCTGCACCTGCAATTTGCTCACATCCACCGTCTCGGCATCTAATCTCGGCGTCGTATCCGTTGACATCCGCCCAAGCTCCAGCCCCATCCGCTTCAAACTCTGTGAAAGCTCTACACTGGGCGGCTCCTCAAGCCTGCCGCCGGCCCACCGCTCGCTGCCGATATACATCATCCCGCCGAGAAATGTCCCCGGCGTTACAACAACCGTCCCGGTACGGTAAACCGACCCGTCATTGCAAGCCACCGCTCGCACTCTGTTGTTTTCGGTTATTATCTCTGTCGCTATCGCCTCGATAATGGTCAAATTAGCCGTTTGTTCAAGCGCTCGCCGCATAAAGTCCTGATACTTCTGCCTGTCCGCCTGGGCTCGCGGTGACTGGACAGCCGGCCCCTTTGAACGATTCAGCAGGCGAAACTGGATACCCGTTGCATCTATCGCCAGCCCCATCAGTCCCCCAAGCGCATCAATCTCGCGCGCAATCTGTCCCTTGGCAAGTCCGCCGATAGCAGGATTGCAGCTCATCTTGGCTATCGCGTCTTTGCCGATGGTTATAAGGCAGGTTTTGGCGCCGATTTTAGCGGCAGCATGAGCGGCCTCGACGCCGGCGTGACCTCCTCCTATAACAACGCAATCAAACTCGTTTGTTTTCGTTCTGTTAGACATATTCAGTCCCGCACCAATTGTATCCATAGTAGTATTACAAAGCAACTGCTGGGAGGTTGAAACGATACAGGACAATTGGTGCGGGATAGCTTTTTGAACGTTCTAATCAAGTCTTGACAACTGATGTCATTTCCCTAATAATGGTATTAGAATGTGCAGTAGAGATTGTTATGGCTTCTTACGAGATGATATTTATGGCATAATTTAGACAAAAGGAACAATTATGACGACAGATACAAAACAAATATTAAAAAAGGCCCTATCGCTTTCCCCTATTGAACGTGCAGAGCTTATCGAAAAGCTTTTCCACAGCTTTGAATTTTCAGACAGAGAAACCATAGACTCTTTATGGGCTGATGAGGCTGAAAAAAGAATCGATGCTTTTGAAAAAGGCTCTCTCCCAGCAATATCCACAAAAAAAATCTTCAAAAAAATAGAAAAAAAATAGCATGGATGTAAAATTTCTTTTATCCGCAGAAAAAGAGTTTGAAGAGACAGTTATTTATTACAACTCTCAAAGTGAGGGTTTAGGTTTTGAATTTGCTGCTGAGGTAAAACACACAATACAAAGAATTATAGATTATCCGAAAGCCTGGACAAAAATCTCAAAACGCACCAGACGTTGTAGAACTAATAGATTCCCATACGGCATAATATATCAAATAAGAAGAGATTGTACTCTTATTGTTGCGGTTATGCATATGCATAGAAAACCGGAAACTTGGCAATCACTGATGAAAAAATAAATAGTAATAGTCTAACAACTCAATCCGGTAGCCGTTCTTACCGGGCAGGAAAGGCTGTTATACAAGCGACAGAACAAAAATGGCGTATTATACGGAAACCATATAATCATAGTTGGGCTTGGAGGAGTTGCACACGCGGCTGGCTCTCCAAGTGTAATAAGAAAGGCAATTGGAAAAAGTACATAGATGTCGGTTGGCCCCCTGCCCCACTCAAGTAAGGTGAAAGCCAGTCGTTCTTAGCAGAGCAGGTAGTGTCGCTTTACGGCACCGACCCAAACCACTGGGAAGTAGTGCGTTTTCATCCTGAAAAAGGCTCCCAAGAAATAGTTCCCGAAAGGATTTACAAATCTCTGTCTGTCTCAGAACCCTTCTTCAGAGAGGCATGGGCAGATCCTAATAGTCTAAAGAGTAAAGAGTAGTTGCTCAGCAAGTTCAAGGAGTTGCTTGAGCGTACCCGCAAAAAGGTCAAACATGAGGCCGATTTGAAGCGCCGATATTGGAAGGGCAAAATCGAGAAGAAGTCTCTTGAAGTTCCCTTTGATTCAGGGGCTCACCGTCACCTCTACGCAGGCAGTGCCTGCTACCTGTGGGTGCCGAAGTATAAGGAAGAGAAGAAACAGCCTAACAAGGCGGATGCAGGCAACAGCCAATAGCCGGGAGACTGGCATCACTCCCGGCACGGTCCTGGTGGGCTGCGTTAATCAGCGTAATCTGCGTCTAATTATTCTCTTTTAATTTTTCCTCTGCGCTCTCGGTGTTCTCCGCGGTAAATTTTTCTACCTCACTTTTCTCTTTTAAGAAAATCCAGATTGTTCCGAAGACGAAATAGATCGCGGTTATATATATAAGTGCCGTTTTGAAGAAATCAATCCGGCCTTCATAAACATCTCCTGCCGAGACAGCTACCCGGATGGCCATAATCAGGCAAACCGCAAGCGACGCCACCGCAATTAGGCCGGAAATATAATATATTCGTGATTTCTTAGCAGGTTCCGCTCTTTCTTCGCTCTCTGCCGGTGCAGTTTCAAATGCTGGAGATTCCTCTTCGGGCAGCTCGCCCAGCCCCTCGGAGGGGCGGGGCTCGGGCAACTTTTCGCGCGCACCAAACTTAAATGATAAAGCTATATAAAGGATGGCCGAGCAAAACCATACCGGAATAATCAGGAAAAACAGATGAAGCACACCTGTCAGAACCACGACCAGTGCGGCCGCCAACGTCGCGCCCCAGGCAATCAAAGCCGGCCGATTAACCAGCTCTCCTTTCCGCGATATCCAGTATTGAGTAAGCCCAATCCGCGGGAAAATCCAGTGCTCCACAAAAACTATCGCGCCTATCGGCATAAGCAGCAGACCATAAAGCGCAACGAAATCCAGCAATTTAGTGAACACAAACGGTGAACAGGCGATTATGGTAGTGACGGCTCCGGCAAGCAGAGTTACCAGCCAGCGGGGCCAGTTCGGCGTGGTAATCTGCAGCGCCAGACCCGCCCGGTAAATCGTGGGATTGGACGTCGTCCACCCGGCAATAACTACCGCTATTGCCCCGGATATACCCAGAGCAGTAGTGGCTACCAAGCCGGAGTCCAGTTCCGTAAGAGGAGTCTTCAAAACAATGGCAGCGCCTGCGCCCATAATACCGGCACAAATCCACGCCAGGTAATGTCCCAGATACATCCCGAAGGCCGAGTAAAATCCATAGCTTGCCCGTTTGGCATAACGCAATAGTGCCATATCCGATAACCCTAAGTGCATAGCCAGGTTACAAATCCAGGCAAAAGAGGCTATATGTAGAAAACCTAAAGCTTCTGTCTGTCCCGGTTGCGGCCCAGGCCAGATTTTCGCATCGGCCAATCTCCAGAAATCATAGAAGCTGTGAAGTGATTTGATTTCCGGCATGTCGGCCACTATGGTAGGCAGCATCGCCAGGGCACCCGCGATGAACATCAAAAACATCCACGGTGAGCAAACTTCAGCAAACTGGGCCAGCTTTTTGAATCCCCATATAGCTAATGTCACCACCAGCGCACCAACAACTAAAACCACAAAAACAAATCTTATGTCCGTCGGGAACCACCCTGACTGAACGGGGATACCAAAGGGAATACGTATCGCCGAGGCCGAAACCGTTATCATTGCGCCCGCTAAAATGCAGTACATTACCGCATTAAGGATGTTATAGACAACCATCACGACCGGGCCGCCTATCTTCCGCAGATACCAGTAAAGGGTAAGGCGGGTCTTAATCGCAATGGGAGCGCAAATCAACGCCCACGACAAAACCGCAAGCAGATTACCAAATACCAACCCCACGATAACATCACAGGTATGTGCCCCCTTGCTGACAAACAACGCCCCAATCACAAACTCCGTGGCCGCCACGTGCTCGCCCGCAAAGACACCCGCGAAATGCCGACCGCTTTGCAATTTGTCCAAAGTTACCGGCTGCCGTTCAAATTCGTTAAGTTTATCGAGCCGCCCAATAAGACCGGAAGATTTTAATTCTGCCATCTGTTTTCCCTTTCAAATTTTCGTATCTCGTATTGCACTTATGCTTGCCCCGCACAAAATAGTCTTTTGCCGTAATTTGGTGCGGGGTCATTGCGAGCGCAGCGAAGCAATCTCGATATTCGATATTCAGTAGGGGTGGTTCGCGAACCGCCCTTTTCACTGCCTTACGGTTCTCGCTTCATAATCTTTCACTTCCTTAAGCCAGGCCTCGCCTGCCGGAACATCTTTCTTTCTGCAGTAGTAATCCCACACCGCCCCAAAAGGCAGCGTCTTTAACTCCTCCAGTATCGCTAATCGTGATGTAAAGTCACCGTTATATTCAAACTCGCGCAGATTGTCCGTCGGCTCCAGCAGCGCAATTAACAGCGCCTTGAGCATACAGCGGGTGCCTATCACCCACGCCGCCACACGGTTTATGCTGGCGTCAAAAAAGTCAAGCCCAATGTGCACTCTTTCAAGATAATCGCCCCGCACTATCTCGCAGGCCAGCGCGCACAGTTCATCCGACAGAATAACTACGTGGTCGCTGTCCCAGCGGACGCCCCTGCTGACGTGCAGCAGTATCTCATCAAGAAAGGCCAGTACCGATGATATCTTATCAGAAATAACCTCCGTCGGATGAAAATGTCCTGTGTCCAGGCACAGCAGGATTTTATTTTCGATAGCATAGCCCATATAGAACTCGTGGGAGCCGACAACATAGCTTTCCGAGCCGATGCCGAACAGTTTGCTTTCCACCGAATCCAAAAGGTATCTGCGGTCTATCGATTCGGCGAATATCTCATCGAGCGATTTTCTAAGTCGCTCACGGGGTCCCTTCCGGTCTACCGGAATGTCCTTGTACCCGTCCGGAATCCACACGTTTGTCACGCAAGGCGTGCCCAGCTCTTTTCCAATCGCCGCCCCTATCTTTCGGCACGCTGTCCCGTGCTCCACCCAGAACCTGCGTATTCCCTCATCCGCACTGGCCAGCGTGAAACCGCTTTCGGCCTTCGGATGCGAAAAAAACGTCCCGTTAAAATCCATCCCCGGACCGTTCGCCTTCGCCCAGTCAATCCACGCCGTAAAATGCTCCACTCCCAGCTCGTTGCGTTCCACTTTCCCGGCGGTCTCCGCATACATCGCGTGCAGGTTCAGCCGGTGCTTGCCCGGTATCAAGCTCATCGCCGCCTCCAAATCCGCTCGCAGCTCATCTGCCGTCCGCGCCTTGCCGGGATAAGCGCCTGTGGCCATTAGCCCGCCACCGCTGAGGCCTTCCTTGCCTTCGAACCCTCCTACGTCGTCTCCCTGCCAGCAGTGCAGCGATATTGCTGTCTTGCCCAGCCGTTCCATCGCCGTCTCGGTATCAACGCCCAGTTCAGCGTAACGCTGCCGCGCCGCCTCGTACGCTTTCTCAACGCTTTCCGGATTATTCATCTTACTTTAATTTCCTTCTCTTCATATCTTGTATTCCGCTTCACGAGATATGTTTCACGCTTCACGATACCTTTCCAAAAGTTTCTCTTCTGCTTTCTTCGTCCACAACCCGTTATTCAGACACTCAGCAACTTCCGGCATCTTTTCAGCGAACTCTTCCAGCGGGACCAGCCCCAGACCGCGGCAACGCGGATAAACGATAATTTTGCCCGCTATCGACCGGTTTTCAACCGCCCGAATCCCTTCGGTCGCACCCTCAAGCCCACTAATAGCCGCGACGCTGACATTGGTATCAAGCCTGCCGGACTCCGCTTTTTCCAACATTCGTTTCATATCATCTAAAGTTGAGCCGCTCGTCCCGATGAAATATAATCGTTTCTCTATGTAAGCATCAAGGTCAATCTTCCCTGTAACCGTGGCGGCAATGCCCGCAAAGATGTTTATTATGCCACGTTCAGCGGCGCTGTGTACCGAAGCAGCAACCAAATCAGGTACCGGCACCATCAAAACCGTATAATCAAAAGACTCCGCGATTTCCCCCTTAGTCGGATTATAGGCCTTATACTCAACACCATTTTTCTTAGCCAGCGGCGCAGCGATTCTTGTCAATGTGGCCAACCTGTTGTCGTCCAAATCCCCTGCGAAAACGCTGACGCCTTCAACACCCCCGTCTCTATTTAGTGTGATGTTTCGTATCACGTGCATCATACCCATCGGGCCGCCCGCCCCGATAATGTTAATCTTATC
>JAUXAH010000020.1 GCA_030614945.1 Phycisphaerae bacterium | reverse complement strand
GCAATGAGATTGCTTCGGTCGCTTCGCTCCCTCGCAATGACACCTCGCGTCATTTTTGAATTTTGCTTTGTCATTTTGCATTTTGATTTTTAATTTTTGATTTTTCTACTCGTCCTCCAGCAGCTTTTTGGGCTTTTTTCTCAGTATAACAGTTGCCCCGATAATCGCAGTAAACAGTACGGTCGCCTCGCCGAGTGTATCGTAGGCACGGAAATCCAGAATGACCGAAGCGACAAGATTTGCCGCTCCTGTCTCCTGCAAGCCATTTTCAATGTAGTACTGGGCGGCAGGTTCCGGTATCTGGGGAGCTTCAGCAGCGGCAGTAAAAGCAGCAGTGCCAAAATCAGGCAAAGTCTCAAGAATCTTTATGCCGGCCAGGAAGATTACGAAGATAATTACCACAGAAACAACTACTCCGAAAAATTCCCTGGGACCACTGATGAAAGTCCGCTCGCGAGAAATGCAGGCACGAATCAGGATGATCAAAGCTAAAACTTCCACCACAATCTGTGTTATTGCAATGTCAGGTGCACGCAAAAACAGGAACATTATGGAAGCACCAAAACCAATTGCACCAATGCAAATAACGGAACTTAACAAATTTTTCGTCTCCACTGCGATAATGGCGGCGATTATTATAAACAGCAGTAAAATGTAAAATATAGCCATATCTTCCTCACCAAATCCTGCAAACTATAAATAGAATTACCAATAATCCCAAAATTACCCAGGTCAAATACATTGGTAGAATCCCGGAATGCAGCCATCGCAGAAACCCTGTCAAGGTCAGTCCTACTCTGCCGCCCTGATTATATGGGTCGAAATGGCCTTTTTCCTGGCCTGTATAAAGCTGCTTTAAGCCGCCCATAGACGAAACCGTTTTGTAGAAATGCGTTCCGGGTATTGTCATTTGTTCATTAGTCTGCACCTCACCGCAAGTCCAGGTAGGCACGATTCTGACCATTCTTGACAGTTTCCCGACAAGCCAAACGAGCACACCAAGACCAATGCCAATCAGTATCAGGATTGTGGCCAGCCCAGAAGCCCAAGTACTCAAAATTTCCGCATCAGCTTCCATACCCAATGCAGGATAAATAAACCGCTCAAGCGGTATCAGATAAAAGACGCCGAAAAACACACACAGCAAAGCAAGTATAACCATTGGGACTTTCATAGGCAGTGAAACGTCTTTTGCGTCCTTGAGTTCAGAAGGCAAACGTGAAAGAAACACTGAGTGTATAATCTTTACCGAATATGCTAATGTAAGCGCACTTCCGAAGATAGCGGCAATCAGCCAGATGGGCCACAACCCGGCCCCCGCGGCTGTACCGTCAGCCCCCATTTTGATTACGCCCTGATATACCATCCATTTAGAGACAAAGCCATTGAAGGGCGGTATGCCGGAAACGCTCAGAGCGGCAATGAGAAAAGTGGCAAAGGTCAGTGGCATTTTTTTGCCCAGGCCGCCGAGTTTATCCATCTCAGCCGTTCCGGCTGCCTGTTCAACCGCACCTGTCCCAAGAAACAAGCAACATTTATAGATTGCGTTGTTCAACATATGAAATACTGCACCAGCAAGACCAACAGGTGTCATTGTCGCTATGCCTAATACCATATAACCAACCTGGCTAATCGCAGAGTAGGCTAACAGCTTCTTAATATTATGCTGCACTATTGCCACCATCGCAGCAATAATAATCGTAGCTGCACCGATAATCGCCAGGACGATACTTAGAGCCGCCGACTTAAGGATGAATATCTCTTTTACGATTATTACCAGCAGATAAATACCCAAAAGCTTATCGAGCGCAGCAGGCAAAAGTGCCATCACTGAAGCCGGGGCATATTCACCACTGGTGGGCAGCCAGGTATGCAAAGGCAAAGCACCCGCCTTGGTAACAGCGGCTGTCAAAAGCAGTAGGAAAGCGATAATTGAGACTGCAGAAGTAGTTTCCAGACTAATATCCGAGATGACAAACGTCCCTGAAAGCACCCATACCATTGCAATGCCGAGCAGGAAAGCGGCGTCAGAGGCCCCTATCATCGCGAAACTTTTCGTCGCTGCGAAATTAGAGTTCCGCCCCCCTGTGGTTATAAGAAGATACAGCGAAGCGGTAACGATTTCCCAGAATATCAATAAAAGCAGTAAATGATTGGAAAGCAATACTCCTGCTGAGCCGCCTATTGTAAGCAAAATGGCACCATAATAAATATTCGTGGCTCGTGCTCCGGAGTTCGTGGCTCGTGATTTCAATGAATACAAGGTTATTAACAGGCCAAAACCCATAGCGAACATCAATATAAACGCCCCCAGCGGCCTGGCGGTCAATAACAAGTCTAATTTCAGGTTATCTATCTGAAAAATAGGCCATGCGTAATCAGGTGAGCCGAATCTGAATATCTGGATCGACCTTGCAAAGACAAAAACCGAAATAATCAGCGTGAAGCCCTTAAAGAAATACCTCATTCTGTTCGGCAAAAACAGCAGAACAAAACCTGCAATCAGCGGTAAGAAAACCGTGATGGACAAAATATTATCCAATTTTATAAAACCTCCGTCTTTAGAGCATTTCTTTTTTAATTCGTGCCGTTTTCTCGCGACTCAATTGCAGCAGTGCATCGTAGTCGTGGATAACTTTATTGTTACTATCAACAACAGCCAATCTCTCGGTGCAGCTATAGCAGGGGTCGACCGCTGCGAGCGTAATTGTAACATCGGCAATATGTCCACCAATGCACGAGGCCTTAAACGAAGGCACATTGACATAACTCGGCGCTCTGACCTTGTGTCTGACCGGCCTGTTGCCGCCGTCACTGCGGACATAATGGAACGTTTCGCCTCTTGGGGCTTCAACGCGTCCGACCGCTTCGCCCGGCGGGATTTCCTTGACCTCCGTGGCAATAGGGCCATCGGGAATTTTCTTTACGGCCTGCCTTATGATTTTAATTGATTCCAGGACCTCCAACAAACGGACAACCACTTTTGCGAAAACGTCGCCTTCGGGCTGGCTGATTACGTTCCAGTCCAAATCAGCATAGGCCGCATACGGCTCGTCGGCTCTTACATCAATAGCGACACCACTGGCTCTGGCCGTCGGGCCTGTTACCGCATATTTTACAGCATCGGCTTTGCTCAGTACGCCGACACCTTTGAGCCGAGCGTGCAGAACAGGGTCATCAGTCACCGCCTTAATAAGCATATTCATTTTCTTTTCGATTTCGTCCATATCCTTCAGTATTCTGGGCTTAAGCTCATCAGGGATGTCTTCCCTGCAGCCGCCAACTTTTACATTTCCGTAATTATTTCTATTGCCTGTTATTTCTTCGAGCAAATCAAGCACCGGCTCGCGGTATTTCCACGCCCACATAAAGACGGTATCGTAGCCGATAAAGTGCCCCGCCAGGCCAAACCAGAGGATATGGCTGTGAATGCGTTCAAGCTCGGTAATAATTGTTCGCACATAAAGGGCACGGTCGGGCGGCTTTATGCCGGCAAGCTCTTCCACCGCCTGCACATAAGCCAGAGGATGCGAAGCCGAGCAAATTCCGCATATACGGGACACCAGAAACGGAACCTGGTCAAACTGCAGCGATTCACTGATTTTTTCTATGCCGCGATGGTTATAAGATATTCTCATATCAATATCCGTTACGATTTCGCCATCGACGGATAGCTGGAAAAATTCCATCTCTTCCTGCAGCGGATGAAACGGGCCGACTACCACAACGGGTTTCGACAGTGAGACGGTCCGCCGCGCAGGCGATTGCGATTGGACGGTTGGACGGCCTGATGGTTCACCATCCGGCCACTTCTCAGGCTTGCCCGCATCTTTTCTCAACGGATAAACACCCTCAGGCCAATCATCAGCCAAAATCAATCGCCTCAGATCGGGATGATTCCTAAAATCGATTCCCAATACGTCGTGGATTTCTCTTTCTATCCACTCTGCAGCGGGCAGGAACGGTGCGATAGATTCAATCGCCGGCTTTTCGCGGTCACGAATAAAAGCTTTTAACGTAACAACACAGCCGGTTTCGTCATACGCATAATGATAGAGAACTTCGAAGCAGTCGTCAGAATCGATGCCCGTAGCAATCACAAATCGCAAAGGCACTTCTTCAAACAGGAACTTATTGATTTCGTAGCTGTTTTCGGCCTCGCAGGTAAGCCATATTCTATTGTCCGCCGGCTGCTCGACTGCTGTAAGCTTATCCTTTATTTCTGTTAACCTGTTGTTTAGTTCTTCCTGGTTCATATTTTATCCTGTTACAAAACCGACAGTGCCTGAACTATGCCGGATATGATTGCTTCGGGTTTCGGCGGACAGCCCGGCACATAGGCAATAATCGCATTGGGGTCTACTTCCCTGATTATTTTATCTACGGGGCCGACCACATGATAACCGGTGGTGAATATTCCTTTGTCACAAGCACAGGCGCCAATTGCAAAGACAACACAGGGCTTGGAGGTCTGGCGATACACTTCCCGCAGCCGCGGCGCCGCCTGGCGGGTCACCACGCCGGTTACCAGCAAGGCATCAGCATGTCGTGGCGAGCCAACCAATTTGATACCAAACCTCTCAACATCAAACTTCGGCGTCAGCAAATTAACAATTTCGATATCGCAGTTGTTGCAGGCGCCGGTATTAACGTGAAATACCCACGGTGATTTTTTCAATGACCATATTTTCCAGCTCATAAATCCACCTTACAGCCAACTGACGCCAAAATTCTTACCTATTGTCGCCAGAATAATAGCGGCTACCAGCGCAACGCCGCAGTAAACCCAGAAGAATTTCATTGCCTGGTCAATGCGAACACGGGGGTTGGTGTTTTTGATTAGAATCAACAAAACCAATACCAACACATACTTGCCAATTCCCGCCAACAAGCCTGCCAAACCCGCTGCGAATCCGCCGAGGAACACTATCACTAAAAACAACGGCAGAGCCACGAGCATCATCGCCTGGGCAAGCTTCCAGACAGCAAGTAAAGCTCCTGAGTATTCCATCAAAACGCCGCTGGCAACCTCGGTCTCGGCCTCGGCTATATCAAACGGGACAAATCCGAGTTTTGCCTGAACACACAATAGCGCTACCAGAAATGCCAGCATATTGGATATACTGAAAACGGTCGTATGCTGAGCAATTTCGGCCAAATTGAGCTGCCCGCCGGTTTTTATAATCACCACGATAAAGGCCAAGACCAGCGACAGCTCATAGCCCATAACCAGTTTCATTTCCCTGCTTGTGCCAACCGCGGCGTGTGGACTGGCACTGGCGCTGCTGCCGAGAATCAGTGCCAGTGAAGGCAAAACCATTAGATAAATCGCTACGATGATATCACCGACAAAGGGCTTTGCCGGGACGATAGTTATGCGCCAGAGCATCGTCGAAAGCAATAATATACCGGCCATACCGATAAGCGGCGCTGCCATAAATACGGCTTTTTGAGCCTCCTGCGGTATAAGGATTTCCTTACCCATCAATTTAACGACGTCATAAAACGGCTGAAAGAGCGGCGGCCCAACTCGCCACTGCACGAGGGCGCTGACCTTACGCACTATCCAGGAAGCGACCAGGCCGAAAACGACAGTAAATAAAAAGCCCGGAAAAATCAAAATCCAGAACAAATTCTGTAATGCCTCCGTCATTTCTTTGCCTTTTCCTCTTGCCTCAAGAATGGCTCCCAGAGAAGCCCACCGGAAACCTTAACCACGATATCTTCAAAGACTTCTATCAAATCACCTTTCACGACAACTTCTTTGTAATCTATGCTTGCGTCCTCACAGGTAGTAACACACAACGGTTTTTCGCCCTGCCCCAGCCTGCCTTTGCACACATCGCAAACGCTGGAGGGAAAAGGTATCAAATCAGTGTATATCGTTCCAAACGGACAGGCTATCGCACAAGTGCCGCAGCCGGTACACAACATATTCGCTCGTTTAAGAATGCCGGCATCATCATTTTCTGTCGGCACCTTCTCTAAAGCCCCCTGGGGACAGGCCTCGATACACGGGGCGGCTTCGCACCTGCGGCAAATCAAGGCGAAACGAATCATTTCCAGCAGCGAGTCGATTCCTTTGTTTTCAGGGTGATGCTTGTACGAACACTGCACTTCGGATTCGCCCTGAAGTCTGCATTTTGCCAGATCGATTATTAACTTCGCACTCATAATTTCGTATCTCGTACTTTGTTCGAGTTAATCCCAAATATCCGGGTAGTCCTTTATTTGCTCATAGGTAAAAACCGGGCCATCCTTGCAGACGTAATATTTGCCGAGCATACAATGGCCGCATTTACCTATTCCGCAGCTCATATTTTTTTCCATTGAAAGATAGATATTTTCAGCCGGAAATCCGAACTCCAGCAATTTTAAGGTGGCAAATTTCATCATAATAGGCGGGCCGCAAACCACCGCCACGGCGTTTTTAATGTTCACATCCCTGGGCGCCAGGATTGTGGTTACCACGCCGACGTTTCCGTCCCAGTCACCGTTTGCCTCATCAACGGTAAGTTTAATATCGACTCCTTTAATTTTTTGCCAGTGGCCGAAAAGGGTGTTCTTGTAAATAAAATCATCAGGCGTTCTGGCTCCGAACCGGCAAACTACGGATTTGAAATCTTTTATCCTATCGACCAGAGTCAAAAACAGAGACCTGATTGGCGCCAGCCCTACCCCGCCGCCAACGATGTAAATTTCTTTGCCGACAAAATCGTCAATCGGATAGCCGCTGCCGAACGGCCCGCGAATACCAACATTTTGTCCCTTGCTGCACCGGTGCAATAAAGCCGTCACGCGACCGGCTTCCATAATAGTAATTTCCATTTTCTCACTATCAGCCGGCGACGAGGAAGGTGTAAACGGCGCTTCACCTTCGCCCGGCAAAGTCAACTCCACAAACTGGCCTGTTTCAAACTTGAAATCCTCTTGCGGCACAACGACAAAAGTTTTAATCGTTGGAGATTCATCTATAATGTCAACGATTTCGCCGTTTACAGGTTGGTACGGGTTTTCGCTCATTTTGCAATTTTTGCTTTTTTCTTACCTTTACCTTCAGGTTCTTCACTCAATTTCTTTAATATGGCCCGGATATCCATTCCACCGGCATCGGCATCAACACATCTGCCACAGCCGACACACATATCGATACCATATCTATCGAGGAAATAAACAAATTTGTGCAGAAGACGGTGTCTGATTCTATCGCCGAGTATTTTATAGGGATTTGCGCCGCCGGCCACCTGGGCGTAGGCCTGCCTCATACAACTGTCCCACATCTTCATCTTGGCAAAGTAATCCTTCTGCGTGGTGTCATAAAGATAGAAACAGTGACAGGTGGGACAGACCCTCGTACAGGCCTGGCATTCGACACAATTTTGCGCTTCGACATCAAAGACGTCGGAATCCTGATTATTTTCCACGATTTCCTTGATTGGCGCATCGAATCTGAGTTCGGCATTGTTTTGCTCAAGCTGATTTTGCGTCCCGGCCCTGTTTTCGTCTCGCTCGGCCAATAAGGCCTCACCGGCCTCGGCAAAAAGACCGGCGTGTTTTTCTATAAAATCTTTGCCCTTTTGCGAACCGGCTTCGATAATAAAGCCGTCTTTTACCTTCGAAACATTCAAATCAAATCCGTTCCGGGCAAAGGGCCGACCATCGAAAAGGTTGCAGAAGCAGCTCTCGCCCGGCTCAGAGCAATCGGACGAGATTATAAACATATTCTCACGCCGCGCCACATAAAACGGGTCCCGAAATTCCTCATCTGCAAAAACCTTATCCAGGATTTCGATGGAGCGTAAATCACAGTCCTTAAGACCGAATACAGCGAACGGTTCTACCTCTTCCGGCTCAGCGGCCCCGGGGAAAATTGCAGCCAGCTCGCGCAGCGGAAACAAAAACTCCTTTATCGGCATACAAGTGCGTATGTTATTAAATTCCACCGGCGTCTCAGCAGAAGGGTCGTATCTATTATATACATAATGCTCTCCGGCCTTTTTCGGGACGTAAAGCTCCATCTGTCCGGCCACAGCATCCAGGAACGGCTTTAATTTACTTATAAAGACGGTTTCCATCTTTTTTCACCTACGCCTTATCAGCTCAACCTGCCGGCATATAATACGGCAGACGAGCGAGGTCCATCGCAATATCAATAGTTATTACTTTGACTTTCCCGGGCACTGTAATATGACAGGGAGAGAAATTCAAGATTCCTTTTACACCTGCTTTGACCAGTGCGTCGGCTGTCTGCTGAGCGGCATCTCGGGGAACGGTTATAATCGCAAGGTTGATTTGCCGTTTTTTCAACGTCCGCAGATTTGAAACGTCTTCAACCGTGATGTTCTTTATTTTCCTGCCGATTTTTTTAGGATTAATATCGAAAGCGGCAGCGACATCGAAACCATATATTCCAAACCCCGGATATGCCAGGATAGCCGAGCCCAAATTACCAACTCCAACTAAAGCCGCCCTGCGGACAACGTTCAGTTTGAGGATTTTATTAATTTGCTTTATGAGCTTTTGGATGTTATAACCAACTCCGGGGGTGCCGAAGTCGCCGAAATAGGAAAAATCCTTTCTTATCTGCCAGGAATTAACACCGAGAAAATCGGCCAGATTTCGGCTGGATATACTCTCTTGCCCTTGTTCTGCCGAAAACAACAGGCCCCTTAGGTAAATCGGCAACCGCCGAATAGTCTCACCTGGAATCTTATGGTACCTCATAAGTTATACTACGGCTATTTAGCACTTGAGTTCACATTCACAAACTTGGGGGATTATAGCTTATAGAACGATTGTCAGTCAAGGAAGTATGACTATTTAGTTAATAAAATCTTCTTTGCTTAATTTCTTTATAGATAGGAAGTTACCGCGTGTATGTAAGAAAAGCGCAAAAAAATAATTTTTTTTTATTTTACGGCACACCAACAGCTCGAATTGTGCAATGGAAAATTCGAGCCTAAGTGCCTATCCGAATAACTTTTGTGAATTCCTGTCATTGCGAGGCCTGAAAGGCCGTGGCAATCTCAAACGCTCGAAAATCGAGATTGCTTCGTCGCTTCGCTCCTCGCAATGACAAAACCGAAGGGTTATTCGGATAGGCTCTAAATCGAAGTTGCAATAACACCGTTTAATCGTTAAAATACATCACCAAAACAAATATCGCAACATAAGGAGGCCACTATGACGAGAAAAGGCGCCTGGCTTTTGACTCCGGCTCGATGCTCGATACCTGATGCTCGTTATGAGAATGGAGAGCACAAAAAGGAGAAGTTAAGATGAGCAAATACGATTACACTCGTCGCGATTTCCTGAAGGCAGTTGGTCTTGGTGCGGCGTCACTGGCCATACCGGGATGCGCGAACGGACCTCAACAGCTTGTGGGCGGTTCGTCCCGGAAGAAGCCCAATTTCGTTTTAATCCTCATCGATGACCTGGGCTGGATGGACGCCGGCTGTTACGGCAGCAAGTTCTACGAGACGCCGAATATCGACCGCCTCGCTGCCGATGGTATGCGGTTCACCGATGGCTATGCCGCCTGTGCAGTCTGCTCACCGACCCGGGCGGCCGTGATGACCGGTCGCTACCCGGCCCGCCTCGGCGTCACCGACTGGATCCACGCCCGCTTTCAGAACGGTAAAATTCCCGCAAACAAGAAAAATCCAACTGACTACGTCGGCGGCAAAAACAGAAAGCTGTTGTGCCCACCAAACGCGCTGTGGATGGAACTTGAAGAGCTTACCATTGCCGAAGCACTCAAACCGGCGGGGTACACATCCTGCCATATCGGCAAGTGGCACCTTGGCCCGGACAATTGGTACCCTGACAAGCAGGGCTTTGATTTCAACATCGGCGGCTGCGACTTCGGCCAGCCGCCCAGCTACTTCGCCCCGTATTCTCGAAAGGGTCAGGGCCAAATCCCGACATTGAAGCCCCGCCGCAAGGGCGAGTACCTGACCGACCGCGAAGCTGATGAGGCAGTCAAATTTATCCGCCGGCACAAAGATAAGCCGTTCTTTCTCTATATGTCCCATTATGCGGTACATACACCAATCCAGGGCAAGAAAAACCTGATTGACAAATACAAGGCGAAGAAGCCGACAAACCAAAAAAATCCCACCTACGCAGCGATGGTTGAGAGCGTGGACGACGCCGTGGGCAAAATCTGTTCTGTGCTGGACGAACTTAACCTGGCCGAGAAGACGGTCGTTATCTTCACCAGCGACAACGGCGGCCTTTCAGGAGTCACCAACAACCTGCCGCTGCGTGCCGGCAAGGGCCATCCGTATGAAGGCGGTATTCGCGAGCCGTTGATTGTCCGCTGGCCCCGCCCCTCGGAGGGGCTGGGCTGGCCAAAAGTCATAAAGCCGGGTACGGTCAGCGGCGAGCCAGCCACCAGCGTCGATTACTTCCCGACTATTTGCGAGGCCGCCGGCGTACCGCTGCCGCGCAACCGTGCTATTGACGGTGTGTCCCTTGTTAAGCATCTGAAATCCAACGGCGCCAAGAAGCTTGACCGGGAAGCAATCTTCTGGCACTTCCCACACTATCGCGGCAACATTGTGCCCTACAGCATCATCCGGGCAGGCGATTGGAAGCTTATCAAGCGGTATGAGGGCAAAACGTTCGAACTGTTTAATCTAAAGGCAGACCTGTCAGAGAAGAACGACCTCTCGGAGAAGATGCCGAAAAAGGTCAAGGAGCTCGACGCTAAATTGAAGAGGTGGCTGCGGGCCACCGGCGCCAAGCTGCCCAGGCCGAATCCGGATTATCGCGAAAAGTGAAAAACGCAAAACATCGATACTTGATACTCGATTCTCGCAATTGCCAACCAGATTAAATCAAGTATCCGGCATTCGTAAACATCTGCAAAATTTCTCAATATTTCGTTAATCAAAGAATTGCAACCGTCACACATTCAAACCCCGTATCAAAAAGCACGGCGATTCGCTTAGTTTTGGTGCGGTATAAAACACTATGGTAAACAAGAGGAAACGGTTTCACTCATATGTGCGGGCCAACAAGCCCTTTTCCCTGATTTTATCTATCAACGACTTTAGCTCCTGCAACACCATGTGCAATTGCTCAGTACTGTCGACCAGATCTTCGTACAATCGTCCATCATTTACGAACTTGGCAGCGGTGCCCTCGCCGCTGTTGACCTTCGCTAAAATTTGCCGCAGTTCTGCTACCGTTTTACTTATTTCTTCGCTCGCCTCGGTCCCGGCAACGAAGAATTTTTGAAGTTCTTCCAGCGTCTGCGCGACCTGCTTTGTTGCATCAGAGACATTAGCCAAAATTTTCTTGAGATTTTCCTTAGTGTTGGGGTCACCAATGATATCATTGGCGTTATCCAGAACATCTTTCATCGTATTGACCAGCTCTTCGAATTTTTCCTGGCTTTCTTCCGGGAAAAACTCACTGGCCATACCGGTCGAGCCCTGCAGCAGCATATTGTCGACTAAGTATATTGTTGTTTCCGGCCGGTTCGGGTCACGCGGCGGCGGCGGTAATTTAGCAGGGTCAACTTTAAGTTCGACATAGCTGCTGCCCAGCCCCCGCATCATCAACTTTACTTCAACATTGGAGGGAATATTGACATATTTTTTCTTAATACTAAGGACAACCACTGTTTGATGATACTCCCGGCCGGTATTCAAATCTGTCCGTACTTCCGGAGCCATAACCTTTGTTACGCTGCCGATTTGATAGCCGCAGAACTGAATGGGAGTATTTTCATCCACACCCGGAGCTGTCGGGAATTGAACGAACACCTGAAACGAACGGTATCTGCTGACAATTATAGGAAACTCCCTGAACATAAATATCAGCCATACAAGCGCACAGATAGCAACTATGACAAAGATTCCTACAACAACATTACGCCTTCTTTCGATAGTTTCGTAATCAGTCACTTTTTGCTTCCTTTCAAATCAGTGCGGCCTTCCAGAAACAATTCTCTTATGGCCCGCAGCGGATAGCCGCTGTCGTTAAGTTTTTTTATGAGTTTAATTCGCTCAATACCTTTTTCGTCAAACAGCCGTCTGCCGGTCGGCGTAACTTCTGTTGGCTCAAGCAAACCGACCATAATGTAGTATTGCAGAGACTGCCGTGAAATGCCAGCTTTTTTTGCTGCTGTACCTATCGGCGTTAATTTGTTTTCCCGATTCAAAACTTATCCTCAGACACTCTTGCAGCTCCCATTTTGCGACGTTACAGAATTGGGTCCCATAACATCTCCGCTCTGCCGAAAGAAACCATAGATTACTCGATTTTACCAACGGCCTCATCTACCAGAGCCAAAAACGAGGCCTTTACCTGTTCAAATGTCAGTTGCCTTACAGCCTCTTTGGTACCTGTGGCACGGCCATCCTGGCCGTGTTTCGAAATCATCAGCAAATAATCGAAGCCGGCCGGAATCCGGTCCTGGCTTTTCCGAAAGGCCTCTCTCAACAGCCTTTTCAGTCGATTACGCATGACCGCCCCACCGCAAGATTTGCCAACAGAGACACCCAATCGCGGATAGCCGCAATCGTTTTCGGCCATATAGAGCGTAAGCAAGCCGTCGCTAACACGCAGATGACGAGCCAAAACGGCCTTGAATTGCCTGTCAGTAACAAGCCTTTTATCTTTCGCAAAAGACAACCGCTTCATTGTACATCGTATTCCGCAGACTACGAACTATGAACTACGAACTCTGAACTACGAACTATGAACTACGTACTATGAACTCCCAACTATGAACTACGAACTCACTTAGCCCGTCGCCGGGGCCATTTCATCTGCCACTCTACGTCTGTGCAAAACTTCGGCACTTATTTTGCGGAGCGTCTTGCGATAGTCCAAAACGCCGACAAGCTCATCACTCTCAGCACCGGCCACTACGGGCATATTTTCCAAATCATAACGTCTCATCCGCTCTATTGCCTCCTCGAGCGGCTTATTCGGCGTCGTCTTGTCCAGTACAGGCTCGGCAACATCACAGGCCAGCAGCCAGCCGGCAACGTCCTGATTGGCAAACATCTCCTTGATATCGGCGATAGTGATTATCCCTGTAATCCGAGATTGACTGTCAATAACCGGATAATACACACTATCAGAAGTGCTGAACACCTCAAGAATCTGGCGCAGCGGCAAATCCTGCGCAATGCTTGTCGGCGCAGTATCCATAACATCCTTAACGGTGTACGTCTTTATCAGGTCTTCTTCAGTAATATTAAGTCCTATTTCGCCCGCCTTTTTCACACCGACCTTAACCAGCATCGGCCCAAGTATTTCCGTAAAAAATATCGCTGTCATAACAATCATAATAATAGTATGGCCGAGTTCTGCGTTAAACTGCTGGCCGGCCAAAATAGCAAGGCCGATGGCCACGCCGGCCTGAGGCAGCAGACAAATTCCCAGGTATTTACGAACCACGGCTGGCGCACCAGAGTACCTGGCACCAAACCAGCAGCCCACCACCTTACCCACTACCCTGAAAAGCGTAAAAACTACTATCATAATAATAACTATTTGCGAACCTATCCTGCCAAACTGAATATGGGCGCCCGCAAGCACAAAAAACGAAATGTAAATCGGCGGCGAAAACTTCTCGACAAGCTTAAAAACGCCCTTGCTCTGGCGCGGCGCCAGATTGGCCATAGTTGCACCCAGTACCATAGCGGGCAAAATCGGCCCCATATCCGCTATTATTGAGATGCCGACAACAAGCAAAAGGCAGCTAATCGAAAATGCCAGGACCTTATCGTCGGCCCTGACGAATTTTAAGAGAAAATAGAGCAACACTCCTGCTAAGAATCCCAACAGTATTGCACCAACGATTTCACCCAGCAGTAAAAGCGTAGCAGCCAAAACTGAGCCGCCTGCTGTGCCGCAAAGAGCTTTCGCTCCCGTAGCTGCGCCACGGTAAAGCAGCAGTGCCAGAGCATCATCCAGTGCAACAATAGCCAGCACTGCCGCGGTCAGTGGCCCCCTCGTCTTATACTCCCATAAAACATTTACCGTCGTCGCCGGTGCCGTAGCCGAGGCAATGGCGCCAAGCACAAGCCCCATTGCAATTGAAATCGATAACCGGCCGGTAACGAAATATGCCGCTGCCGAAGTGCCAACCGCCACTAACAAAAAAGCTCCTATACCCTGGGAGAAAAGAATGATGAAAAATTGCCTTCCATACTTTTTAAAGACATCGCTTCGCAGCTCCGACCCAATCATAAACCCTATGACACCCAGAGCAAACATTGTAAAGGGCCTGAGGGCTTCAATTTTTTCGGGAGTTATCACATCAAGAACATCGCCCAGAAGTATCCCAACAACGACACAGCCGACAACCTGCGGAATGTGGAACTTTTGAAAAAGACGCGACCCGAATGTACCAAAAAAGACAATTAGCCCGAATAACAGGACCAGATTCAAAGAGCCAAAAGCCTCAGTACTCGCACTAACAAATGAACAAATCATATCTCGTATCTCGTATTTCGTTGTTCGTATCTCGCATCTCGATTCACGAGATACCCTTCACGAACTTATGCTAATCTTAAAATCCGTTTTGTCAAACGATTTTCAAAATCCCCAGCAGAAGTTTGCCGCTCAAAATCATAATTTTCCGAACTTTGGCTTTGAT
>JAUXAH010000059.1 GCA_030614945.1 Phycisphaerae bacterium | reverse complement strand
TCCCGCACACAAATGGCAGTTGTAAATTGTCTTAAGATATTTCTTCTCTAACAATGGCGGGATAAGGTCATAGAACTTCCGTTCCGCAGGAAATTTGCCTTTGAAGAATTGGTACAGTCCTTTTGCCGACTTCATCGAGTTACACCTGCCGCACGCCCATATCTGGTTATGTATCCCTTGTATGGTTTCGCATGTCTCGCACTCAGGCTTCAATCTCAGCGACTTCGGCACGATATGTTCCCAGTGCAAATCATTTTCCGCCCCGCAGTATATGCACTTTTTCTCGCTCTCTACAAATTGCCAAATTTGAAAGCTCCTGTTCTGGGTAATTTGCCTTTGACGGACTCCCAAAAAAACGTCACATCTACTGGACAATTCCCTTTGGCCTTATCCGCATCTTTGGCATCCAGCTTGCCGGAGTCAATGGCTTGTTTTATCTCCTCATCCTTCCAAGTCCTAATCTTTAACTCTCCGAATCTCCGATCTGTAACAACCTCTTTCCTGACTCGAAAACCAATCCAATCTCTAAGGTCCACTGCAACTACTTTTTGACATTGTGCCTTCTTCTCTTCTGCTTTTTCCCCTTCCTCTTTCTCCTCCTCTTCCTCATCTCCTCGAAGCCAAACAATCGGGTATCCTCGGTAGAATCCATTGAAGCCTCTTGATTTTACTTCTTCTCTCCACGAAGGTATAAAATCTTTGTCTCCATGCATTTTAATTTCAGGCGACCGTTTGCCTGAAAGAATAACAATTCCTCTGTCACTGGAACATCCTTCTTTCTCCAACCACTTAACCGCATCGCCTATCGCCTCGGCTGCATCGTCTTTCACCTCTGATTTCGTAGTACCGCTTTCGATAATCGTTTTTAGTAGGCCCCTTTCCATCTTACGCCCAATCGATAATCCGTAGTCGTCTCCATCTGCTCCACTTATTGGGTACTTCCAATCGATAAGTGCTATTTTGGGAAGGTGATAAACCCACTCATTCTTTACATTATTGTCAATCTCGTAATTTCCATTTTTCAGACACATAGATAAAACAGGCACAGCTCTTGAGTATCCTTCCCAGAATTTATTTTCATGCTCTTCAGCTTTGTCTTTATCAATCTTGGCCTTTGCGATTTCTTTTGCTTCCTCTGTTTCGTCCAATTTTTCACAGGATTGAAGCCACTTTTCTAACTGGTCGAGACCATGATTAAGAAAAGAATTTTTGAAAACCTCTCTTATAGTTTTGATGTTTTCCTTCGTGATCTTCCCCGACATACTAGCAATTGGTTCAGGCAGTTGAGAGACGGTATTAAGCGCATGTGCTGCCAATAATGCAAAGGCAAGCGATATCTCAGTGCTCCCCGTCATGCCGAAACCAGACGAATGTGAGCTGCCTGTCAGCAGATTAGTATGTGTCTCCCTGGGCAAATAGAATATGTTGAGAAACTGATCTATTTCCTTAAAAGGTAAAGATCTATCAAGATAGAATCTGACAAGTTCATCAAAATTAACATCCGGTTTATGCGAATGAGGTTCATAGAATAGCTTTTCGATTGTGTTTGCATTAATCTCTTTTGTTTTAGCCAAACCAATCAAATAACCCGCAAGCACAAAATGTTGTGCAACTATTTCTTTATTATCAAATTTCATTGCCTATCGCCCAAATACAATTCGTCTCCCGGCATTACACAACTGTTCGACAAGTTCCACGTCTTTTTTCTCGATCGTCGCCAGTAACCACTTAGTCAGTCCTTTATGCAAAACCATCCGCATCTTGTTAACATCTTCCGCATCCTTTGATTTACTATCCTCCAGCCATCCGCCGGCAAACTCATAGAAACCGCCAAACTGCCCTCGTAATCCCCGCAGATTTTTCGCCTTATCTCCTGCATCCTGAATCAAAGTGTATATTCGCTGAACAATCCATGTGTACAATTCCATCGAGTGGTAATCCATGTCTTGAAATATTTTGTTCGTTTCTTCCCAAACAGAAACGAGAACTTTACGTGCCAGTTTATAGGATTGATCACTCTCCTTCATCGCGAATATTTCATGCAATGCTTTTAAATATAAACTCAGAAATTGATAACCTCTTTTAACATGTTCACCGTAAGCATCTCGTACAACTTTGTTCTTTGTCCTTATTTTTCTCAACACAGATAGCGGCACATTTACAGCATCCAGAAACGCTTTTACTTGTATCGGGTCCGCCTTAACTACAGCCCTTTTTATTGCTTCATTTAGTTTGCTTTCATGGCTGTCCCAGAAATCTTCGTCCTGTTCAGAAAACTTATATTTCCGCCACCTTACGGCCTTTCTGCCTTTTCTGCTTACAACTGACTGTATCCGTTCATTTCGCTTTACATTTTTACAACTCAAGATCCCCAATACCTTTTGCTCATCTTCATATAAAGGCGAACTCAGGTATAATTCGGCGTTCTTTTTCTTCAGATATTTGTCCAATCTTTCAAGACCTTTAAGGTCATAATCTTTATACACATACTGTCCTGATTTATTGCTGTCCAATTCAATTTCCACATCGTTATCTTTGTTCTCAGGGTGAAGATTCGACTTGAAATAGTGCCCGTAGTATCGTGCAGGCGGGTAAATAGCTTTTCCTGCACACCATTTCTCCAGATAATCCTTCTGTTGATTCCAGAAAAGTATGGAGTAAGAATCACTCACATAACCATAAGTCAATTTTCTCGCAGCATATCGCGAAACAACTTTTATTGTTTCGCTCGGTATCGAACACCGTATTGTTTCGAGTATCACGAACGCAAGCATTGCAAGACAATCAATCGCCGCACCTACAGATGCCATGCAAATTCCTACAACCACAATGTTCGGGACATCTTCGATGGTAGACACGAAATAGCCGACGATTCCGCACAAGACCGCTACTAAAGTCAAGCAACAGAACCATGGCATCCTGCACGAATCGTTCAAATACTCCACGGCAAATCTTCCCGACTCGCTCAATGATCGTGTGAGCGTAGCTAATGAGATACCAAGCACAAATACTGGAACAGTAACCGTAAGTGCTAAACCTGCCCATGTATTCGCTTCGTAATTTGGCACACCCCATGACAAGATAATACCTGCAATCCCATATACCACGCTGATAAGAGTGAAAAGTTGCCAACTCGGTCGAAATGAGGTCAACTCGGGACTAAAAAAACTTCCTCCTGTTTCTTTACAAGCCAACGGTTTGGCCGCATCCCCAAACTCACGGATATTATCAACCAAATCCGATAGAGCTTCCCGAACTTCCGGCTGCTCTTTCACGCATGATGAAAGCCATTTATCCATTTTTCAACCTGCCATAATTCCTCTTTTTTCTTGTTTTACAATTCTACCCCCAAAATCGCCGTTACGCAATACGATATACTCGATACGAAGCAAAACCCGCAATTCCCGCCTGCCCCCGTACGCCGTAGACAGGGGCCAACACATAAAATTCTGCCACGCTAATTCGTATCGAGCATCAGGTATCCAGCATCAAGTGTCGAGCATCCAGCATCGAGCATCGAGAATCCAATTTTACATTTTAATCTTTAATTTTCCCTCCGCCCTGATTCCCTGATATTCTGATAACCACCTATTCTGTGTCTTCGTGGCTAATTCTTGTTCTGAAATCTGTGTTCCTCTGTGGCCAGTTTTTCTTCGTGCCTTCTTTTGCCTTTTAATTTCTAATTGGAACTCCGTGCTCTCTGTGTTCTCTGTGGCCAATTTTCTCTTAGTGTCTTAGTGTCTTAGTGGCAAAATTTTTTCATTTTTTTTTATTTTCCCTCTTGACTTTTCAACCCTCATTTTTGGCCTGAAAACAAAGGTGTGTCAATTTTTGCTCAAAAAGCGCACTTTTTTACACTTTTTTTGAACGTTTTCGAATGTTTTCGCATGTTTTTGCAATTTTTCCCGTTTTTTGTCGAACGGTCGAAGTAGCTGTAACTCTCTACAAAATAAGCACTTACGTTATTTTTTCCTCATTTTCCCACAAACCAAATGTCCATTTTTGGCTTTTCCAACCCTCGTTTTTTGGCCAAAAATCAAGGTTTTAAGATTTCTTATTCAGCGTTTTCTTACTTCGCAGGATATGGTGGTAGTGTTGTGCGAACCGGTGAGCTTCATCTCTAACGTATTGTAAGAGCTTACGGGCAGGGCAGTTACGAGCCAGCCGCACCGGCTTGTTGCTGCCTTGCAGATAAATCTCCTCTTCTCTTTTGGCAATCGCAGCGATTCTCGTATTGTGTGTTCCGGCTTGTTTTTTTGCCTTTTTCTTTTGTGTTAATTCGTGTAAGTTCATTGCTATCATATCTTTAAGTGCAGCTTCAGCCGCTCTCAAATGCCCCAGCCCGCCGTCAATTAGAACAAGGTCAGGCCACAGTTCTTCACCACGCAGCGCGTATTTATATCTGCGTTGCACCACTTCGGAAATCATTGCATAGTCGTCGATACCTTTGACGGTTTTTATCTTGAATCGTCGATAGCCGCTCTTAAACGGCTTTCCGTCAATGAATTTAACCAATGAGCCGACTGCTTCGGCCCCGCCGATATTGGCGACGTCAATGCCCTCGATAATCCTGACCGGTTCCGGGGTTTGCAGCAGATTCTGGAGCTGTTCCAGAGCTTGCGTCGGGTCAGCGGCGAAGACTTCCGGCTGGACGTTCTCATCGGGCGTGCCCCGGCGGTCGAGCCGTTCAATCAGTCGGATACGGTCGCGGCACATCGCAGCTTTTTCGTACGCAAACGCTTGGGACGCCTCGGCCATTTGCTTTCTTAACTGCCGCAGGATTGTCGAACGCTTCGAACGCAAAAATTTTATAAGGTCTGTAATGATTTTTTTGTATTCGCGTTCGTCAATTTTGGCCGTGCAGGGAGCGGTGCACTGCTTTATGCTGTACAACAGACAGGGGCGGAAGAATCTCCGTTTTGGGTCGTGTTCGCTAATGTTCAGCTTGCAGGTTCGAAACTTGAATATTTTTTGTAATACTACCAAAACGCCCCGCAGGTCCTTTGCGCCGGCAAAGGGCCCGAACAACCTGCTTCCCTGTGCCCGGGGTTTTCGAGTGATATAGACGCCCGGAAAATCTTCGCCTGTGGTAATTTCCAGATACGGAAATGTTTTGTCGTCGACAAGGTCCGTATTGTAAGGCGGGCGAATATCCTTAATCAGGCGGGCTTCTTGCAGCATTGCGTCAACTTCCGTCTCGGTTTCCAGGAAGTCGATGGTTTTGACTTTGTTTATCATTTCTGTGATTTTCGGTCCCCGTGAGACGGCCAGGTCGCCGGCTGGCTGAAAATAGCTGCTGACCCGAGAGCGCAGATTTTTGGCTTTACCGATGTAAAGGACTTTATCCTTCGGGCCCTTCATAAAATAAAGGCCCGGCCCGGTCGGAAAACTCTTTATTTTTTCACGAATCGCTTCAGATTTGTCGTTTTTTTTGGCCGGCATATCCTTATCTTAACATCATTGTGAGATTATCTAAAATACATTGCCCTCTTATAAAAAATTTTTTCTTTCGTAGGTTCAATCGCTGTAAGGGTTAACGACAGAGCCAATAAATTTGCCAAAAAATTTTTTGAATTTGGTCTTTACACCTTATCGAATTGCCATTAATGTGCCGATACAGATTTTACGGGTTTTACCACTATATCTGGCTTAAATCCCGCTCATTTTACTGTATTTTGTGGTTTCGTTTTTTTGCAGGGAGGCGCATAAATGTCTTATAAGTTCAACCCTGAAAACCCTTTTAGAGGTAAGCAGTCCCAACCAAAAACCGCTGTAGAGGCCCCAGAATCAATGAGTTTGAGGATTGAGCATTTCTTTTCAACGCCGGGCGTGCATCCCTTTGAACAGCTCGAATGGGAAGTGCGTTCGGCCAAGATTGCCAGCGACAGCGGGCAAATAATCTTTCAGCAAGACAATATCGAAGTCCCGACGTCCTGGAGCCAGTTGGCAACAAAGGTCGTGGCGAGCAAATACTTTTATGGTGATATTGAGAGCGGCCAGCGAGAACATTCGCTAAAGCAACTTGTCCACCGCGTCTGCAGGACGATCGCCGACCGTGGCAAAAAGGATGGTTACTTCGCCACTGACGAGGATGCCGAGGTTTTCTACAACGAGTTGACCTGGCTGTGCGTGAATCAATACGGAGCATTCAATTCGCCTGTATGGTTCAATGTGGGCCTCTTCGACGTTTATGGTATTGCCGGCAGCAAACACAATTTCCATTGGGACTTGCAGCGCAAAGAAGCGGTTGCCTGTGAAAGCAGCTACGAATATCCGCAGGCATCAGCCTGTTTTATCCAGTCGGTCAAGGACTCAATGGAAGATATAATGCGGCTGGCAACAAGTGAAGCAATGTTGTTCAAGCACGGCTCAGGAACCGGAACCGACCTTTCAACACTGCGAAGCAGTCAAGAGAAGCTCTCCGGCGGAGGCAAACCGTCCGGGCCTTTGAGTTTTATGCGGGTTTATGACCAGATAGCGGCGGTAATTAAATCGGGCGGCAAAACCCGCCGGGCGGCGAAAATGCAATCGCTAAAGGTCGACCATCCTGATATTAAAGAATTCATTACCTCCAAGACTGAGGAGGAGAAAAAGGCCTGGGCCCTTATTGAGGCCGGCTACAGCGGTGACTACAACAACGAAGCGTATAACAGCGTGATGTTTCAGAATTCCAATCTTTCCGTGCGAGTAACCGATGAGTTTATGCAGGCGGTGGAGAAAGACGCCAAGTGGGCCACCTATGCTGTAACAACAGGCGAAAAAATGCAGGAGCATTCGGCACGCGAGCTAATGGAGCTAATTGCCGAGGGTACAAGGATTTGCGGTGACCCAGGCCTGCAGTACCACAGTACAATCAACCGCTGGCACACCTGCCCGAGTTCCGGGCCGATTAACGCTTCAAACCCCTGCAGTGAATATATGTTCATCGATGATTCGGCCTGCAATCTGGCTTCACTGAACCTTATGAAGTTTCGCAAGGAAGACGGCTCCTTCGACGTTGACAGCTTTAAGAGGGCGGTTCGGCTTTTCATCGTTGCTCAGGAGATTCTGGTTGATAATGGAAGCTATCCGGACAAATCGATTGCCGTAAACAGCCATTTGTTCCGTCCGCTTGGCCTCGGTTACGCCAATCTTGGCTCTGTTGTTATGAGTCTGGCCCTTCCTTATGATTCCGACCAGGCAAGGGCCCTGGCCGCCGCAGTCACCGCTATAATGACGGGAGCCGCTTATGCGGCGAGTGCCGAGATTGCCTCGATGAAGGGGCCTTTCGAGGAATTTGGCAAAAACGCCGATGCAATGCTCAAGGTTATAAATATGCACCGGCAGCACGCTTGTGATATTCCGGAATCTCATTGTCCGGACTATCTGCGTAACGCCGCCAAGGATACCTGGGACGAGGCCTTTGACGCCGGCTCCAGAGTCGGCTTCCATAACGCTCAGGCAACTGTCCTTGCGCCGACAGGGACTATCGGCTTTATGATGGATTGTGATACCACAGGTATTGAGCCGGACATAGCGCTGGTTAAATACAAATTATTGGCCGGCGGCGGAATGCTCAAACTTGTTAACAAAACCGTGCCGATGGCTCTTGACCGGCTCGGCTATAGCGCCGACGACATCAAATCAATCTGTGACTACATAGATAAAAATGAAACTATCGAAGGCGTGGAAAAGCTCAGCGCGGACCATTTGCCAATCTTTGACTGCGCTTTTAAGCCGCGGACCGGCAAGAGGCATATTCATTATACCGCACATCTGAAAATGATGGCCGCAGTCCAGCCCTTTATATCCGGCGCCATAAGCAAAACCATCAATATGGCAAAGGAAAGTACAACTGAAGAGATTACCGCAGCTCATATGGAGGGCTGGAAGCTCGGGTTAAAGGCGGTGGCAATCTATCGTGACGGCTCCAAGAAACTGCAGCCTGTTTCCACCAGGAAGCACAGAGAAACCAAGGCCAAAGCCGGCGCCGAAGCGCTACCCCCGGCGAGGCCGTTTAGGCGCCGACTGCCGGATACGCGCCAAAGCATAACACACAAATTTTCTGTCGCAGGACATGAAGGCTACCTGACGGTGGGGCTGTATGAGGACGGTCAGCCTGGTGAGTTGTTTATCACTATGGCCAAGGAGGGCAGCACCGTCGGTGGCCTTATGGATGTTATAGGCACCTGTACTTCAATGGCTCTGCAGTACGGCGTGCCTTTAATCACGCTGGTGGACAAGTTCCGTCACGCCCGGTTTGAGCCGTCAGGGATGACAGCGAACAGGGATATACCGTTTGCAAAGAGTCTGATTGATTATATTTTCTGCTGGCTGGGCTGCCAGTTTATGCCCGGCTATGCCGAGATAAACACCCCTAATCGAGCAGCAGCGCCCGGCACAGCAGAAAGTAAAAACATCACAACGGCCAGGCAGTTAGTTGAAAAGACTAAAGAGTTGGCGGGAAAAATTGCCGAGGCAAAGGCCGGGGTAGGAATCGAAGCAAAAACAGTTGTTCAGGAAAAACAGGATATTTCCGCCTCGAAGCAGGTAACCAAGCTGCCCTCTCCGGCCCCGACAAACAGATTTCCTGATGCTGTGGATAGAATCGGGACCCTGGTGGGCTTAGCCATTGCTGACGTACCTGGGCTATTGCAGTCTGAAACGAAGGTTTTGGAGCAATTCAACGCCCAATTTGCGCATTTTAGTAGCGATGCCCCCGCCTGTGATATTTGCGGCTCGCTTACTGTCCGCAACGGCACCTGCTACAAATGCTACAACTGCGGCAACTCAATGGGATGCTCATAGGATTGACTATTGAGATTATTCGTCTATATCTCGGCGCATTGGTATAAGATTCCGCTATGTTTGCAGAAATATATAAAAGCGTATAGCGCTTGGTTGTCTGGAAATTTTCTCGCGATGACCCATTTTTCTGGGTGGTGAGGGGTAACCCATCTTAGTGTGCAAAAAATAACCTCCATGTGCCGATAGTATCAAAAACTACTCGGTACACGGAGGTATCTCATGAACGATAATATCCTATCGGCAAGCGGCAGAACTTTCCATAAATTTATCGCATATCTAACCGACCAGCTGCCCAAGCCAAAAAGTAAGTTCATCAGTCAAATCCTTTGTGGGGTTTTATTCTCAGAGAATCTCATTTTGACGAATGTAGCTTCAAAAGTTCCACATCCGGGCAGGCTCACCGCCATCGCCAAGCGTTTTCGTCGGCATCTGGCCGATAGTCAATCTTTTCTAAAAGTGGTTTTGTTCAACTATCTTTGCCTGGCGCGTCGCAGGCTTGA
>JAUXAH010000191.1 GCA_030614945.1 Phycisphaerae bacterium | reverse complement strand
AGAAAGCTGCTCGTATCTCGTCGCTTGTGACTTGTGGTTTGACCCCGAGCTGCGAGATGCGAACTAATACCAGACCGTAATTATAATATTAGGCTCGGTCTTTTTGGCCTGGACATCGCCCGTCGTTACATTTGTTCGTTTTATCGTAACACCCGGGTTTGCTTTTAGCCACTTGCCGATTTGCTCGTCCAGAAACTCCATAGCGCCCGGGTGCAGTTTCGTAAAGAAGGTCTTTATGCCGGTGATTCGGTCGGAGGAAACTATTTTTTCCTGCGGCTTTTTTTCAACCGGCCTCGTTAGCTGAGGCGCCGCCTTAACCTTCGGCGCCTCTACCGGGCCGCCACCGCCTAAAGTTAAAGGCGCGTGTGAAACACCCGTTTCGCTCGTATTGACATCGTCAAAGGAAATCGGCTTATCAGGGTCTTTGTCAAAAGGAATTGGTGCGTCGAGATTTTTATTGCCGGGGGCTTTGCTGCTGTCTAAATTATCCATATACCATCACTCCGCTGAAAATCAAATTTTAATAGCGTCACACCCAGGTTTGACACGAGTGTGGGGCTTGTTATCTTCAGCTTCGGCCTTTTCTTCGGCTTCAGCTTCGGCCTTTTCTTCGGCTTCAGCTTCGGCCTTTGCCTCGGCTTCAGCTTTGGCTTTTGCCTCGGCTTCTCGTTTGGCCTTTGCCTTAGCTTTTCGTTTGGCCTTTGCCTCAGCTTTTCGTTTGGCCTTTTCTTCGGCTTCGGCCTTTGCTTCAGCTTCAGCTTTGGCTTTTGCTTCGGCTTTGACTTTTTCCGCATCAGCTTTAGCCTTTGCTTCGGCTTTGACTTTTTCCGCATCAGCTTTGGCCTTTTTGGCCTCTGTCGCTAACTTTTCGGCTTCAGCTTTGGTTTTTGCTGCATCGGCCGTTGCCTTTTGTGCATCAGCTTTTGCTTTTTCTGCTTCGGCCGCTGCCTTTTGTGCATCAGCTTTTGCTTTTTCAACTTCAGCCGCTGCCTTTTGTACATCAGCTTTGGCTTTCTCGGCTTCGGCCTTTAGCTTTTCAGCCTCGGCTTTTAATTTTTCTATTTCGGCCTGTGCTTGCTTCTCGGTGACAGCAGCTTTTTCTGTGGCTGCTTTGGCTTCGGTCTTTGCTTTTTCTGCTTCGATTTGGGCTTGCTTTTCAGCAGCGACAGCTTTTTCTTTTACTCTTTCGGCCTCGGCTTTTGCTTTTTTGACTCGCTCATCGGCTTCTCTGACGGCGTGTCGGGCTTCTGCTTTTTCTGCCTCGGCCTTGAGACGCACTTCTTCAGCCTCGGCAGCTTTGCGCTGGTGTTCTCTTTCGAGGTTTTTGAGGCCAAGGGGATCCATGAATTTGGAGGAAGGCTTTTCGTGTTTTCTTTTGAGCTCTTCGACTATTTCTTCTCTTGGTATACCGCCGGTGGAGAAGGTCGGAGTTAATATGAATATAGTCTCCACGGCTCGCTCTTCAAAATCTCTGCCTGAGAACAAAATGCCGAGCAAAGGTATGTCTTTTAGGATTGGGTAGCCGCGGACAACATCACGCTCCTCAATCTTTCTTATCCCTCCAATTACCAAACTTTCGCCTTGTCTGATGCGGTTTTCTTCATTTTCGATTTCTTTTCTGGTGACGATGTTTATTTGCTTGACGCCTTCGGGAGTTAATTTTGAGCTGAGAACGGCCTTTGTTTTCAGGCCGATGGAGCCGTCTCCAAAGTAGACGTGGGGAGTGATTTCAAGCGAATCCACTATCTCCACATATTCGAATTGCGTTGTTACATAATCCAAATCCGGACGCTCTGTAGTTATCCTTTGCAGCGGTATTTTTTGAGTCGCCGAGATTTTTGCTTTCTCGCCATTGACGACTTCAAGGGTGGGGTTCATCAAGATTTTGAGATAACCGTGAGACTCCAACACATCCACCAAAGCTGTGAATTTATCGCTCAAGTATCCGGCCTTAAGCCCCATTTTTGCACGACCTACGTCTCTAAGGACGGCCCCGGGAAATGCAGGGAATACTTCTGCCCCTTGCTCCACTAACAAGCGAAGCTGGTCGATGAAAGCCATACCGGCAGGTTTCAAAGCAATATCCTCACCGAATAGTTCTAAGATTTCTATAGTGGTTGACCGGTCCAGTGTCTTGTCCGCATAGACCTCGGATATAATGCAATCTATTTTAACCTGAACCGGCGGGACATCCGACCACTCCAGAGTTTCAAGTACTGCGTCGATATCTTCCTTGAGTGGGCATCTTACTATCAACTGGTTGGTAGGGCGGATGCTGATGACTTTGTAGTCCTTGATGGCAGTTGATTTGCCTTTTGCGTTGAAAAGCAGCGTGGCAAACAGCTCATGGACGATAGCTTGTAATTCGTCTGAGGTAAGGTACTGGCCGAAGTAGAATAGTTTCCACTCTTCAGCGCCACCGACTACTTGCTTGACGATTTTAGGTGGGTCTTTGTAGATTTGCGGCAGAGGGATATTGGGCTCGGGCGTGATTTTAACTCCACTCAAATCGCTGAGGATCTTTTCGGATTGAAATTCGGCAGGTTTTGTGCCTAATAACTCCCCGCAGCCGGAAATCCACGGCGCAACTATTACGACCAGAACCGCAATCACCGTTTGACTGCGGCTAATTTTCTGGCTGCTGTCCATAATCAATAACCGTCATTATGAACCTACGTCTAACAGGCAAACCACTCCCATTGTGCCTAAGCACTTTTAACGTAACGTAAATAAAGACGGTATCTCACATTATTATATTGCATATTTTTCTATCGTCAAGCATATTTTAATTAGTTGAGTAAAAACATTTTGTTCTATCTTGCCCAAATTAACATTAGACCAAACCGCATTTTTTTGCTATTCTTATCGGATTATGGCCGAAAAAAGGCAAAAAAAAGTAACCGTCGGCTTTATAGCGCTGGGCTGTCCTAAAAACATAGTTGATAGCGAAAGGATGTTAGCCGAAATCGCCCGGGCGGGTTTGCTGATAACCGCCGAGCCTGAGAATGCCGATGTGGTTGTCATCAATACGTGCGGGTTTATCGCTCCGGCCAAAGCTGAAGCGCTCGAGGCGGTAAAACACGCGGTGGCCTGTAAACTCGACCCGCAGCGGCGGGTAAAAAAGGTAATAGTCGCAGGTTGTCTGCCACAAAGATTAGGCCGGGAGCTTTTCAACCAGGCCGACGGTATTGATGCCATTGTCGGCCTTGGCCAGCGGGACAATATCGCCCGGATAATCAAAAAAACTCTTTCCTGCGAGCAGCCCGCAGCTTTCCTGCACCAATCACCGCACACCATCAGCGATGATAGAACCAGGTTACTTATTACCCCACGTCATTGGGCGTACCTGCGAATCAGCGAGGGCTGCAATCACCGGTGCTCTTTTTGCACAATACCGGAAATCAGAGGCCGATTCAGAAGCAAGCCCAAAGAGCTCGTTCTCGCCGAAGCCGCCGAGCTGGTCTCGGCAGGCGCAGTCGAATTAAACATAATCGGACAGGACACCACATCCTATGGGCGCGATTTGAAAATTAACCCCGTTAGAAGTAAGACGCCCGATGTCTGCTCCCTGTTGGCGGGAACTTCTAACAGGGTAAAAAACGGTCTGGCTGTCCTTGTAAGGGAGCTTGAAAAAATTGCCGGCGTGGCGTGGATTCGATTGATGTATCTCTACCCGGCGGGGATTGATGACGAGCTAATCGAAACCATCGCAAGAAGTGAAAAAATCGTCCACTATTTCGATGTCCCCATCCAGCACATAAACAATAAAATCCTAAAGGCGATGCTGCGGCCCGACACCAAAGAACGCATCCGGCGACTGATTGAAAACTTGCGCTCACGGCTCGGCGATTGTTCACTGCGAACAACTCTGATAGTCGGCTTCCCCGGCGAAACCGACCGGCAATTCAACGAGCTTCTGGACTTTATCAAATGGGCCGAGTTCGACGCACTCGGCTGTTTCAGGTTCTATCCCGAATCCGGCACCGGCGCAGCCGATATGCCCGCTCAAGTTCCTGACCGGATAAAGCAACAGCGTCTCGAACAATTGATGCTCACCCAGCAGAAAATCGCCTTTGCCAAAAACAAAAACCGAATCGGCAGTAAACTTACCTGCCTGGTTGATTTCGTTAATAACGAAGGTACAGGCAAGGGACGCTTTTACGGCCAGGCGCCCGATATCGACAGCATCTGCATAATAAAGAATTGCTCGGCAAACCCCGGACAGTTCATCGATACGAAGGTCGTTGGCACAAAGGACTACGATTTGCTCGTCGAGCAAATTTAGTATTGAATTATACCGCTGACGGGGTAAACCCTGTTAGAAAACTCCGGTGTCGTTGCCGGATGTCTGTTGCCCAGTGTCTTTCCGGAAATTTTCCCTTTTCGGACGATATTATTGCTTGTTATAGAATTTCTAACAGGGTAAACTTCGGATTATGCTGAAACTTGTTCCGAATATTTTGACTTTTGGCCGACTCGTTTTAACCATCATTTTTCTAATTATGATTCTTTATTCACCGCGTTTCTACGCCGAAGGTGAGCGGCCCTTTCCGGATTTTCTTGACCTTGCCTTTATCCTCTTTGTTGTTGCGGGCCTGACTGATATGGTCGATGGCGCCATTGCCAGGAGATTAAACGTTGTCAGCAAGTTCGGCCGAATGATAGACCCGCTGGCCGACAAGGCCCTCGTCTGCGGCGCGTTTATTTGTTTTGCCATAAT
>JAUXAH010000214.1 GCA_030614945.1 Phycisphaerae bacterium | reverse complement strand
CAACGGTGCAACTTCAAGGTTATTGCAATAACCGGCTCGGTTGGCAAGACCACCGTAAGGCGAATCGCCTATCACGTTTTAAGTCAACACTACCGTTGCTATCAGGCCCCAAAAAACTTTAATAATAATATAGGCCTGCCTTTGACGCTGCTCGCCGCTGACCCGCAGGACCATATCGTTATCGCCGAGCTCGGCAGCAACCGCCCCGGAGAGATTGCTTACTTAACTCGAATTGCTCAACCCAATATCGCCGTTGTCACCAATGTCTATCCGGCCCATTTGGCGGGGTTTGGTGACCTGCAGACTATAATGCAGGAAAAGTTATCCATATCAGAAGGATTGCAGCCCGGCGGTATTTTGATAATCAACGCTGACTTGGTTAAATGGTTAAATGGTAATCAGTTAAATCACCAATTACCAGTTACCAATCACCAATTACCAGTTACTAATCACCAATTACCAGTTACTAATCACCAATTACCAGTTACTAATCACCAATTACCAGTTACCAATCACCAATTACCAGTTACCAATCACCAATTACCAGTTACCAATCACCAGTTACCAGTTACCAATCACCAAATACCAGTTACCAATCACCAAATTATAACTTTCGGCAAATCAGATGGCTCCAACTACCAGGCCCGAAACATCACTTATAATAGCTTCGGCAGCAGTTTTACTATCGATAGTACGCAGGTTTACTTGCCATTGCCTGGCCCGGGCAATGTCGAAAATGCGCTCGCTGCCTGGGCTGTTTGCAGCCAATTTGGCCTGTCTACCGATGATTTTGCACACGCTGTAAAGGGCCTGCGGGCCGTTTCTATGCGCGCTGAACTGCTGCAAATCGGCACACTAACGGTATTAAATGATTGTTACAATGCAAACCCTGCCTCAATGAAAAATGCACTGGCAATATTGACTAAGCTCGGCTCAGGCCAAAAACGCCGATTCGTTTTTATCTGTGGTGATATGGCTGAATTGGGAAAGCAAGCCGAACTCTTGCACGCCGAGTTGGGCGCCTCTGTTGCACAGGCCGGAGTGCAGCTCTTACTGGCTGTTGGTAAATTTGCGAAAATCACTGCCGAAGCTGCAAAAAGAACCGCCGAATACGATTTAGGTTCCCGCGAAGCGGGGGCCCTGCAAACAAAATGTTTCGAAGACACCCTTTCAGCTTGTAATAATCTGGAAAAATTCATAAAAGATGACGATATAGTATTAGTCAAAGGTTCACGGGTGGCCGGACTTGAAACGGCCGTCGAAAAACTAAAAGAGCTTTTTGGGTAAATTCGAAGCACGAAATTCAAAGCACGAAATAATAACAAAATTCAAATGTCCGAATGACTCCGCCTGTGGCGGATTTAGAGTTCTGAATTTTTGTCATTTGAATTTGTTTCGGATTCCGAATTTCGATATTCGGATTTATACAAGATGATATACCATCTGTTATGGCACTTTCGCGAGGTTTTCACCCACAGGCTGGGCTTTTATGCCTACCAGAACGTGATGTTTCGCTCCGTAGCCGCCGTTTTGACCAGCTTCCTGATTGCAATTTTTATTGGCCCAACCATTATCCGCTGGCTGATGCGCAAAAAGATTGGCGACCGTCCGGAGTTTCACCACGCCGCTCTCAACGAATTGACCAAAGAAAAGGCCAATACACCCACAATGGGGGGCCTGATTATCATACTTGCAGTGCTCGCAACCACCTTATTATGGGCCAAATTGAATTATTCGTTTGTTCAGAAAGCGATTATTTTAACAATATGGTTCGCTGCCCTGGGCGGCGTCGACGACTGGCTGAAGCTCACCAGCGATATTCGACACCGCAGCAGAAGCGGACTAAAGGCCTGGGAAAAGCTCATCTTTCAAATCGGCGGCGCGGTTTTAATCGCCTCATTTTTATTTGCTGATTTTGTCGATGGTGAAATTCTTGACGGCCAGCTATTCTGGCTGCCGTTCTACAAAAAGGGCATACACCTGGCCACCTGGATGTTAATATTGATAGCAATCTTTTATATATCAGCCACCAGCAATGCCGTGAACCTCACCGACGGTATGGATGGATTGGCGGCCGGATGCGTGGGAATGGTTTCTCTGGTCCTGGCGGTGCTCTGCTATGTCGCCTCCGAGACGATGACGCGAACCACTCCTGTTACTTGGGCAGCTTATCTCCTGCTGCCGCATATACCCCAGGCCGGCGAGTTGAGCATCTTTTATTCGGCAATCGTGGGGGCCGTGCTCGGCTTCTTGTGGTTCAACTGCCATCCCGCTCAAACATTTATGGGAGATGTTGGGTCGCTTCCATTAGGCGCCGCGATGGGCTACGGTGCACTTGTGACGAGAAATGAAATCCTGCTTTTAATTATTGGGGGAGTCTTCGTACTGGAATTGGTCAGCGTAGTATTGCAGGTCGGCTATTTCAAATACACCGGCGGAAAACGCCTCTTTAGATGTGCCCCCATCCATCATCATTTTCACCTGGCCGGCTGGAGCGAGCCACAGGTGGTAGTACGTTTCTGGCTCTTGGCCGCCGCCTTTGCCGCCGTCGCCCTCGCTACTCTAAAAATCCGATAAATTGCCGCCCTCCAGCCCTGTTCAGTCAATTCAGTTTGATTGTCTGATTTTTAGGGAACCTCCCTGATTATCTGGATTTTATGGTTGCAATTATATTGTCTTTGAGGTACTTTATTCCGGATTTGGCAAAATTTCGCTGGATAATTTTGTACTTGCGAGTTTGTGAGTATGGTTTCCATCTGCAAAATGGGTTGTTAAAAGGAGACTCGGATGCTCAAAGCAAAGGATATTATGACGAAAAGCGTAGTCAGCGTGAAAAAAGACACGCCAATATATGAGGCCCTGAAGCTCCTGGTAAAATACAACATCACCGGCATCCCTGTGGTCAGAGATGATATGATTTTAGTCGGCGTTCTTTCAGAAAAAGATGTACTACGCTTGTTCTACGCCCACGAAAATGAGGAAGAAGGAACGGTTAATGATTTTATGACACAACCTGCGGTTCACTTTGATAAGGACGAAAGTTTGCTGGATATTTGTGACTGTCTGACGAATAATTATTTCAGAAGAGTCCCCGTCACATCGGAAGGAAAATTGGTCGGCATTATCAGTAGAAAAGATATTATCGGCTATATTCTCCAGCTAAGGCGTAAGGATGCCGGCAGTGATTGAGAAACTGCAATGATAATGCCTGCCGCATAATTTGCCGCTTCGAAAGCCTGTCGTTACACAGTCTGGCATATCAGGCTCTGTGGCCAAAACTAGCCGAATCGAGGGCCCTCATTTTGCCTGCATCTCCCTGCCACTTAGGGGCAAGAAGGCAGGCACAGGTGCGACTTATTGCAAAAGGAAACACGATTATGCGTCGAAGTCTTCTTCGGTACGGATTTGGACGTTTTTTCTATATGCTTCTGAATCGTCGGAAGTGAGTTTGTCTATTTTTCTCTGTGCCAGAAAAATTTTGACGGCAGTAATCAAACAACCTGCACCTGCAATAGAAAATACTATAGCAGCGAGTATTGCGAAAATTTCCTTCAAGACGTAAATCAAAAACCCGAAGCCGATTAGCAGCAGTCCTGTGATAAAGATTCCCGCTGCGACATTTTTGGACGCTTGAGAAATTGCATTTCTGTAAAAGCGAAAACTCATACAGAACTCCTTGTTACGGTAAGATGGCGAAACCATCCAACTGCTAATCGGCAATATTTTCAATTTTTAATCGGCAATTGTCAATCGTAAATCGACAATTAATACATCTCTCCTCCCGGCGGCATCCCGGGCGTCTTTTCCTTCTTTTCGGGAATCTCGCTCACTATCGCATCGGTCGTCAGCAACAGGGACGCAATTGACGCACCGTTCTGCAGAGCAATTCTTTCGACCTTTGTCGGCACAATCACGCCGAACTCGACCATATCCCCGTATTTCTTCCGCATCACGTCATAACCGAAGTTTACCTCTTTGCTTTCCATAACCTTCTGAGCAACGATTGAGCCGTCAAGCCCTGCGTTCTCAGCGATTTGCTTAATTGGTGCCACCACTGCTCGCCGGACGATATCGACGCCAATCTTCGCATCGCCGCTGGCCTTGACTTTATCCAGTGCGCCTAAAGCTCTGAGCATTGGTACTCCACCTCCCGGCAGTATGCCTTCTTCCACCGCTGCCCGGCAGGCATGGAGAGCGTCTTCTACACGTGCCTTCTTTTCCTTCATCTCCGCCTCGGTCGCAGCCCCAACATTTATCTGAGCCACGCCTCCTGCCAATTTTGCCAGTCTCTCCTGCAGTTTCTCGATATCGTAATCGCTGGTGGAGTTGTCAATCTCGGTTTTAAGCTGCTCTATCCTGCCTTTAATGGCTGTTGTGCTGCCCGCCCCTTCGATGATGGTGGTGGTGTCCTTGTCGATA
>JAUXAH010000597.1 GCA_030614945.1 Phycisphaerae bacterium | reverse complement strand
TTCATAAGGGTGATTAAAACGTTAATAAAAAACGAAAAAATTTTGATGGAGGACAAAAAAATGAAGCATCTAACAAAAGGGTACCATATCAACAGCGCAGTCATAACAATTGGTTTGGGTTTGGTGCTTATGTCAACACTGAGGTGCCCACCGCAAGCAATTGGCGGTCGGGAAATCAGGAAAGAAAGGAACGTGAGAATGAAGAAAGTCTCTTATGGCGGATGGCCCAATTGCATTAGACTCAGCAACGGGCAGATAGAACTTATTGCGACAACAGACGTGGGACCTCGAATTATGCGGTTTGGCTATGTCGGCGGACAAAACTTGCTCAAAGAATACAAGGACCAATTGGGCAAAACCGGGGGCGATACGTGGCGAATCTATGGCGGACACCGTCTGTGGCATGCCCCTGAAGATGCACAGAGAACATACCACCCTGATAATTCACCTATTAAGTATACCTGGGATGGAAAGACTTTAAAACTTACGCAGGGTGTCGAGGGCACAACCGGCATAGTAAAGGAAATTGAAATCACTCTCGAAGCAAAAGCCAACCGTGTAAAAGTGCTTCACCGCCTGGTGAATAAAAATCAGTGGGACATAAAAGCATCGCCCTGGGCTATGAGTGTTATGGCGCAAGGGGGCAGGCTTATTCTACCGCAGGAACCTTATCGTTCTCACCCTGAGTATTTGCTTCCCGCACGTCCGCTGGTGCTCTGGCACTACACCGATATGAAGGACCCACGATGGATATGGGGCACAAAGTATATACAACTCAAACAGGACCCAGATACTACAACAAAACAGAAAGCGGGTCTGCTGAACAAGCTCGGCTGGGGAGCTTATTACTTAAATGGTGAGCTGTTCATCAAGCGCTACCCATACGATTCTGATGCGACATATCCGGATATGGGCTGCAATACCGAGACCTTCACTAATTCTGATATGTTAGAGTTCGAGACGCTCGGCCCGTTTACAAAAATCCCGGCAAACAGCGGAACGGCAGAACATATCGAGCACTGGTCCTTATTCAAAGTAAAAGTTGGAGAAGACGAATCGGAAATAGATAAAAAGATGCTTCCTCTCGTGCAAGAAACATTGGATGCAGGCATATAGATTGAAGGGAGATGAAAAGATGGAACCAAAACGCAGCGAAAGAGGGTTGTTTCGAAACAAAACAAGGTATTGGGTCGTGATATGCGCGGCGCTGATGGGCTGCTCGTCTATGCAGGCACAGTGGAAGCCGGCAGGTGGGCCGCTGATGACGCGATGGGCAAAGGAGGTCTCGCCGGACAATGCTCACCCGGAGTATCCTCGGCCGCAAATGGTTCGCAAGGACTGGCTGAACCTCAATGGTTTGTGGGAGTACACCATACGTCCGAAAGATGAGCCACAACC
>JAUXAH010000436.1 GCA_030614945.1 Phycisphaerae bacterium | reverse complement strand
ATACGTTCGGAGTTCGGTGCCGATACCATCGCCGGGCTTTCATCAGCCAAATGCACCAACGAAGACAACTACGTGTTCCAGAAATTCATACGAGCGTGCATAGGCACCAATAACGTGGACCACTGCGCGCGGCTGTGTCATGCATCGACGGTGGCCGGTCTTGCGCGAGCATTCGGCAGCGGGGCTATGACAAATTCAATAGATGAGCTCAAGAAGGCAGGCTGCATATTTGTCATTGGCTCAAACACGACCGAGGCCCATCCGGTGATTGGTCTTTATATCAAAGAAGCGGTGATGAAAAATGGAGCCGAATTAATAGTGGCCGACCCCCGCAAGATTGACCTGACCCGATTTGCCAGGCTGCATATCGCGCAGGCGCCCGGCACGGACGTAGCGCTTATTAATGCGATGATGAACGTAATTATAAATGAAGAATTGCACGACAAAGCCTTTATCAAAGAACGGACAGAAGATTTTGAAAAGCTAAAATCTATATTGAAAGACTTTACTGTCGAAAGGGCGGAAGGCATTACGACAATTCCCGCCGAGAAAATTCGCACAGCAGCGAGGCTGTACGCAAAGGCCAAAACCGCCAGTATTATTTACAGTATGGGCATTACTCAGCATACGACAGGTACTGATAACGTGCTTTCGCTGGCTAATCTGGCAATGCTTACGGGTAATCTGGGCAAAGAATCGACGGGCGTAAATCCTTTGCGTGGACAGAACAATGTGCAGGGCGCCTGTGACCTTGGGGCACTGCCTGACGTGTACCCGGGGTATCAATCCGTTGAAGATTCTCGGATACAGGCCAAGTTCGAGTCAGCGTGGGGGCAAAAGCTTTCGTGCCGCACGGGACTTACGGTTGTCGAGATGATGCACGCGATAGAAGAGGGGAAAATCAAAGCGTTGTACATAATGGGAGAGAACCCCGCCCTTTCGGACCCGAACCTGAACAGAACCAGAAGAGCTCTTCAGAGCGTGGATTTTCTCGCGGTACAGGATATTTTCCTTTCAGAGACGGCTGAGTACGCCGATGTCGTGTTGCCCTCGACCTGCTTTGCGGAAAAGGACGGCACATTCACGAATACCGAACGTCGGGTTCAGCGGGTTCGAAAGGCCGTTGCTCCGCCGGGACAGGCCCGAAGTGACTGGGAAATCATCTGCGATGTTGCGACGAAGATTGGGTATCCGATGGCATACGGGTGCGCCGACAAAATAATGGATGAAATCGCAAGTGTCTGCCCCATCTATGGTGGTATATCGTTCGAGAGGATAGATTCGGTCGGGCTGCAGTGGCCCTGCGTGGACAAGGAGCATCCCGGCACGAGGTTCCTGCACGAGGGAACATTCAAGAGGGGTAAGGGTAAATTCCACGCGGTCGAATTTGCGGCAGCCGACGAGCTCCCGGATGAGGACTATCCGTTTATACTGACGACCGGCAGGCAGTTGTATCAATTCCATACCGGTACGATGACAAGAAAATCAGCGGTTATCAATCAGGTTTCGCCGACAGGGTACGTAGAGATACACCCCGATGATGCGGCCAGACTTGAAATCAGCAGCGGTGAGAACGTTGAAGTAATCACACGGCGAGGTAAGGTAACCACACCGGCAAGGGTAACCGGCAGCATCGAAAAAGGCTGGCTGTTTATGCCGTTCCATTTCCGGGAACACCCTGCCAATATGCTGACTAATGACGCATTAGACCCGACGGCCAAGATACCGGAATACAAGGTTTGTGCAGCAGCCGTTAAAAAAACGTAACCGTTCACGGGTCAATATGCTGATTTTGGCCATATCGTATCACGGGCATCCTGCCCGTGATTTGCAAATAACCTTGGCCAGGATGGCCAAGCCACATTTGCATAGGAACCTTGGCCAGGATGGCCAAGCCACATTTGAGATTGCTTCGGCCTGAAGGCCTCGCAATGACACAAAAACGCCGTTTCACCACCGTGAACGGTTACTAAAATTGTAATTCGGAAATCGAAAATCGCCAATTACTTTACCTTGGGTCGGGAACGTAGTGCAGCGCAACGAGCCGTACTTTGCCGTTGCCGGAATAAACATCGC
>JAUXAH010000713.1 GCA_030614945.1 Phycisphaerae bacterium | reverse complement strand
CCCCCGCTATGAACCTACGACCACGGTTGTGGGGATTGGCTGAAATCTCGTATCAGAGTGCTTTGCCGCTCCTATGCACCTAAGCCAGACAAAGCTGCATGCCGCACCGGGAATTATAGCATCTTATTCTTTATTATGGGTTATGTTTCTGATAACATGAGTATATGACACGCTGGGCGGAACGAACTTGTAACCTTCTTTTGCCAGCGTAATTGCACCGCTCCAGCCGTAGGGTACCTTTACACTGTACCTGCCTTGAGCATCGGTGACGTCAGAGCCACCACCGCGACTCGCTGAAACCAGTACACCCTCAATCGGCCCGCCGATAACTATTTTGCCAGATATAGTGAGCATCTGTTTTTCAGCATTGTAGTTCTGATTAACGAGACCGTCGACAACTTTACTGTAGCTCCTGCTGGCTGGGCGGAAGATCCAACTTTCTTTGATCGGCGTAACCGTGCCGCTCCAACCATATTCGACGGTGGCACTGTAATAGCCACTCTCATCGGTCACAGGAGAGCTTGGCAGCCCTTCCATTACTACGCCTGGCAAACCTCTCATCGTTGCACTGCTTAGGCCTACTGACCCCGAGATATGTAGACTGGCTACCTTTTCCGGGGCCCGCTTGCATCCTGATAAGGTCAAAAGTAGTATCACTATAAAGGTGGTCGTGAAACAAGCTCGTTTGTTCATTGGATACCCTCCTTAAATCATAACGTTCTTGGCAACAAAAATATCGCTAATCACATGAATGCCGGCTTTGCTCGCACAAAGCCAGCGGCAATCACATTCTTCGAGGGAGAGTCCTAAACGGGCACGATGAAGCTCCCTATCCGCTCCTCCATGAGCATTAGTTATTATAGATTATATCACGCTGAGAAGAACATGTCAACGAAAACGTGACTTTCAACATAGGGATATTTCCGGACATTCGACCTGGGATAATCCGGAGGCACAGGCGCTGGATACGACGTAGCCTATGTGCTGCTCTGGAAGGTCGTATGTTCGAAACGGTCCCCCGCTATGAA
>JAUXAH010000651.1 GCA_030614945.1 Phycisphaerae bacterium | reverse complement strand
GATACACCTGCGGATACAAAACAAACTTTATCGATAATCCGAACATTTTTCCCGACAAATTTCATCGCCTTTTGCAAATTTAGGATAGGGGATAGTGTGGGCAGCTACAGTCGAAGCTACATCTTTTATTATATTCGTTCTTACAATTCACCTCTAAAGCGATTGCGTAAATACTGCTTCCAGCAAAGTTACCCATTTTAACATTTCGATTATTTTTACAAAATTTGTGCAAAAATTCTGATATTTTCCTTGATTTCGTTTGACGTTGTTGATACGATTAAGGGGTAGGGTAGTATGGTATTTTATACATCATTTAAGACAGAGTATTCTATAACATACTATCATAAAAAAGGTAAATTTTATCGTGTATTAAGGGAGTGTATCTGATGGCAAAGTTAAGTGCAACAGAATTTCAAGAGAAGCACGCACGGCGGCTAAAAGCTGCTGTTGAAGACGTGCGGACTGGAATAGACAGGGTTACTGACAATCCTTGTGAGAAAGCTGCTGCGAAGCAGGACAAAATGCTGACTAACTTAAACGCGGCTGTAACAAGCGGCAAGTGGGCTGCTGGTTTGAAACGCGTTACGTTAGAGGAGTGGAAACGCAAAGCACGCGACATTGGCGTTAATCGTATTGCGGCAGGCATTGACGGTGCGAAAGAAAAGGTTGTTGCTTTTGCAGAGGTTCTTTTACCTCATATTGACAGGGGCAAAACTAAAATTGCTGGTATGCCTGACTTAACGCTTGACGACAATATCAATCGTATGACGACTTTTATTCGTCATATGTCTGAAATGAAAAGATAGTCGCGTTGTGTTTTAAGTGCTTTATGTTTTATTGTGTTGGTTTTGGTGTAGAGTAATAATTTATTTTTTATGAAGGGGTTATATTATGTTAAAGCAGAGTAATTGCGTCAAGCGATTTGATGCTGTATCGACTGACGCATTAGAAGCCAAAGCCGGTGAGTCTTTTCTAATACGTGGTCTGTATGTTACACCGGAAACAGATAACAAGTATCTGATATTGAAAGTTGACCGCAAAACAGCCGGTGTATATCGTATTTACAGCAGAAGCGGTAATCACTTGGGGGCGATGAGCGGCGGTTATATCAACAAGAACCTGATGGAGTTTTTGCTTAACAAGGGTATTGATTGTTCGATACCTATTGCAGAAGGGCAGTCTTTTACTGTTGTTTCTGAAGGTACTTCGCCGGTTGTTGTAATTGTATATGAT
>JAUXAH010000675.1 GCA_030614945.1 Phycisphaerae bacterium | reverse complement strand
TAAGGTCCGCAATGTCATAGTAGCGGGAAGGCGTTATAAGCTCGTCACGTTCTGCCTTCCACGTAGGGACTGACCTTGATGTTGGGTATCTGTCAATTAGATAATAAAGCCGGCTTGCCTTTTTGTAACGAGCGAACTCATCATCACCTGGTTCTTTGTGGAATCTGATATGAATTACCTCTGAAAGCTTGGGCGGAGAGATATAATAACCATGTTCAGCCACGTAGGCGGCTTTCTTAGCCTTCATCTCCTCGTCTGCAAGGCGCGGTAAGCTTTCTGGAAACTTATATTCCATGATTTAAGCCTTTTTGCTCTGGCCAGAGAAAAAAAAGGGCCAAAATCGGCCCCACAATCAACGATCTATTAAGGGTCGGTAGTAAACCCCTCGTCATACTATGAAGGTCAACACTCCATACATGCCTGTAGCGTCAAGTAGATCTTTTCCAATGGTGTCAGATACCAAAACTAGCTTTTCAATCTTCATAATTTTTGGGTCTCGTAACCAAAGGGCATGATAAGTTTGAATCTGACCTAAAGATCTTAGACCTGCTTCTTTCGCAACCTCTATAATCCATACTTGATCATCGAGCTCTGCAATCGAGTCTGCCCTTTTTGAATTTATGATCTGCCAGTCCCTTTTATAAGGGTCTTTCAATTCCTCAGCATCGAGGAAGGGGCCCCCTAAAAGGCAGTCGTAGTATAGGTTTAAAAATGGGCTGCCATACTTTTCTAAAAACCTATACCAGATAGGGACGTCCACCTTGAGCATATGAGGCGGGTCGCCTCTCCAATCTAAGGAGTAGGGTTTTCCGAGGTCGGTCGGCATGTGGGGAGCTCCTTCTTTAGCCAGGATATATCCGTTTCAATACGAGTTATTTTCTTCTCGAGGTGGACAGCCCAAATCACCAGGGCAACTATAAGAGGGATGGAGTTAATGATATACTGCAAATAATCCATCAGGGGCCTATCTTCATAATCATTTCGTGGTGCGGTACTTCCAGGGATGGCGTGCTAATTCCAATGGTGGCCATCTGTCCGGGATCTCCTGTTTGATGATATACAACTGCGTAAACGTTTCCTGCAATATGCCTTATTCTATTGGCCAGGGCCGAAGTAGCGTCAAATTTAAGG
>JAUXAH010000117.1 GCA_030614945.1 Phycisphaerae bacterium | reverse complement strand
TCAACATCACCCAGGTGAAGGATCTCGAGTGGGCAGCCGCTCACTTCCCTGGCTTCGAGAAGATCCTCGAGCAGCAGGTGGCCTCTGGAAAGGACAGGCCTCCGGGTGCCTGGCGAAGCGACCCTATGACGCCAGATCAGCGAAAGACCCTTCAAGATCTGGGAGCGGTGCCCAATGTAGACATCACCAAGGGCGAGGCCCATGACGTGATTACGAAGCTCATAAGTTTGAAACATCGGTCGGGTTAAGGAGGTCCAGCTCGTGGGCTGGACGCGTGAACGGAATAAAGGAGCGAGGTGAGGTGATCGAACATGATGGGACGGGTGCGAGCTATGAGTGACGAGATCAAACATGGGCTATGCCGCTTCTGCGTCCGGGCATCCAACTGCGAGAAGGCTGGCGAGGGGATCTACTCCTGCCCCGAGTTTGAGGAGTCCCTTAACCATCTGCTATCACCCGAGCAAAGGCCGGGCGGGGAGGGCGCTAAGTCATCTGCACGATGCGGTGGGGTCAATCAACTCTCCACGAGCGCTGCCCTACCCGGCCCTCGACAGGTGAGCGATGGAGCCGAGAGTGGTTTGAATGAGTTATGAAGTACGGGGGTGGCCCAGTGACCGTGGGTAAGAAGGAGAGCGAGGTCACGCGTGAGGAGACCGTAGACGGAGTTAAGTTTGTTTACCACTGGGGCTTTTGTGAGGGTTCATTTGCATTTGGATGCATAGACAAAAACAGGGTGATCCACCTCACCGAGCCTGAGTTCTTGGTGACCCTTGCAAGAAGTCACGAACTCGTCCATCATCGCAGGTGGAACACGCCGACGATGCGGTGCTATGTGTTCTTCGCTCACAAATCAGGCAGAAAATTAATTGCAACGACCATCTTACTAGCACTAGCGACATCTATCATACTTTCGTTCGCGCTATGGGGTGGTGGCAATCTTCCGATTGTCATCCTTTCACCGTTCCTCTTGCCAATTGGACTTTGGGTATTGTACACGTTATGTGAGGATCACGAAGAGAAAATCGCGATGAGAGAAACGGAAAAAATGATGCATATGGGCAAGGGTGAGTTAACTGAGAACAATCTGCTTCGACTCTGATTTTACAATCGGTAAAGTACGGGGGTGGCCCAGCCAGGTAGGGTGCGAGCCCCATGAGCTCGAGGTCGTTGGTTCAAATCCAGCCCCCCGTACCACCAGCCGAAATATAATAGCTAGGGAGAGTTGGAAATGACCCTCGACCCTCGACTAGCGAAGGCGAAGGTCGAAAAGTTTGCTAAAGCTCAAAAGGAGATACGAAACAACGTTTTGACCCGGTTCTTTTTATTTTGCCGAAAGGAATCTCCATTTATTAGTTGTGAGAAGTGTCCCCTCCTTGATGTTTGCCAACTCATCAGAATGATCGCAATCGGAACACCAAAACAAATCGCTGAATTTCTGGGAATAGACAAGGAGGTTCATTGATGCCCGACCCGCGACCAGCCGAGGCACGGCTCGGGCACAAACCTCATAGATGTATGGATTGCGGGAGAATATTTCCAGATTACGACACGGCGTTTGAACATTGGTTCGAAGTGCATGTGGGGGACAAAAAATGACCCCCGACCTGCGACCACCCAAGTCGAAAGCGAAGCTCCGATTCCTGACTGTTGCGTCCACTTTGGATTACGAAAAGTTCAACCTATTAAAGTGGCCCTTTGCGGCAATCATCTGGTCAATAACTGGCTTGTTTGTCTCGATTATTAATACGCCAACAACCGGAGATACTTTTATAACTTTTGGGCAATCCTTCAGTGTCCCCCTCGCTGTGGTCTTTGCAGGCTTTGCTGGAATTTCAATTGCTTGGTTCACATTCCGCTACAACATGATTTCGGTTCGATTATACTCCAAGTACCTTTCGAGACAGCGCCAACTCTACCGTGTATCTGGGGCAGCTTGTGGGACAGCTCAGAAAAAATTGCGGAAAAGTTGGGGGGATCAATTATGATATCCTCCTGCCCCAGCGTGTTCTATTGCACTCATCTAAATCGTGAAGCCAACCACGATGATTGCCACGAGTGCAAGTTAGGGGTCACGTGCGCGGGGATTCCATCACGATTAATGAGAAGGCGAAGCGGCGATGGGTCAGGCGTTGGAGGGGTATTTTTATCTCCTCCTCGGTCTGGGGATTTGTCTCCTGCCAGGCCCGTCGCCGCGCCTCAAGCTCGAAGGGGTGAGGGATGATGAGTGATTTCGATAAAGAAAAGCGAATGATTGCATGGGCTTCTGGCTTCTGCGGGCTTCTACAAGCGCAAATTTTAAAATCGAAAACGCCAGGGGAAATGTCTGAAATACAAAAGCAGCACGCCGAAAGTTGCCCTCAATGTAAAGGGAATTTAATTATTATCGGTGGGGGGAGGGCGCGGTAGATGGCTGAGTGGGTGGACTGGGGCAGCGTCGATAGGCTGGATAAGCTCGGGTTGAGGCGCTTCCTGATATCGGAGAAACTGTGCTTGGTGACGGTCGGACTCGCCTTCGTGATGGCAGCAGTCGGCACCAACCTCCACTGGATTCCAGAGGTAGCCGCGTTCTTTCTGCTCGGCTCGATATCTTATAAGATCGGCTTCAGGCTGGCCTACTCCATCATATTCTCGATTTACATTTTCTCGTTCTTGGCTTATGCAATCGTGATGAACGGCCAACCCTACGCGATCCCGTTGGTCGTGGTGTTCTTGCTTGCCAATCTCGCGGGCTATCTTCGCGCTCGGCCATCGAAAAAGCGGGAGGAGGGGTGATATGGCTGGACTAAGCATAGCCGAAGAAATCAGGCGAATGAGGAATCGGGCGCGGAAGCTCCGGCTCAAATATCGTAAGAAGGGCGACACTAGGATGGCGGATAGTTTCCGAGGGCAAGAGATCGCCCTGAACCAAGTCCTCACCCACGAATCACGGATCAGGCAACTTGAGCGGGTGTTCGGAAAAATCGATGGGTGGATCGAAGCCTACAAGCGCGACAAGACCCCGCCACCGAACTATCCCAAAGATGTCTGGAAGGCGGTCAGGGAACAAGCTCTTGTCATCTTGAACGACTTGCGCGCGCCCATCCGGAAAAAACGAGGTGGTGAGTGAGTGAAGGAAACAACGAAAAGACTGAGAACCGCCAAGCTGTGCCTTGGGCGAGCCATAAAAGAAAAAAACGAGGGGCGAAGGGCGAGCCTATTTTTCCAGTTCTCGAAGCAGATGGCGTCATTCTGCGACAGGACGGCAATCGAATCTAAAACTAAAACGGCGCGGAACAAGCTTCTTTCCTATGCTTCGTTCTTCGACAAGTTCGCGCAGTTCTGGCGCAGTCAAGCTCGACCATCGGAAAAAACGACGGAGGGGTGATTGATTGGATGTTAAGAAAAAATTGGGCTTGCAGTGCCGATGGTTCAAGAATAAATACTGTTGGCAGAAGGGTGGGCGCGTCAAGAAGTCCGAATGTGTGCCTTGCTTATTGACCCAAATCAGCCTGCATTACACGCACGATATTTTCCACGAATATGCAAAGAAGCACCCACTATCATCCGCTCAAGCAAAACGGCGCGGGAGGAGTGATTAGGGTGAAGCAAGTCTTGCTTGGCGAAAACTTGAGTGGCGTAAAAGCCGAGTTCGACTTGCAAGAGCTTAGGCAACCCTATGAGCACAAAAAGCCAGATTTTGATCCGAGATCAGTAAATCAAGATTCCTTAGCTTATGTGCTTGGAGTTCTGGTGGGGGATGGATATATCACTGGTGGGAAATGGTGGGAATCACATCACTACTACATCAGGCTTCAAACTAAGGACAGAGACTTCGCAGAGGTTTTTGCGAAACATCTAGGTCAGATACTGGGGAGAGTTGTTCCCATAAGAGATTATCACAGGATTACAAACAGAGGTATGTTTAGGGGGTACGATGTAGTTGTCGGGGATAAGAGTCTCTTTCTATGGCTTCGAGCACTTGGCAGGCAACAGATGTTATGTTTTGCAGTCGATCCACTTTTCCTCCGAGGCCTATTCGATAGCGAATGTACAGTAAGCAAGGATGCCGCTTATATCCGTCTTTATAACAAGGATGTCAACATGCTCAAGCGGTTAGCCTTTATTCTAGACATCAATTACGATCTTCACGCGATAATCCATACTTACAACTACATGTGCCCGTTTCTAGTCATCAACGGCAGACTTCAACTGATTCGTTTCTTGGAGAAAATTGGCCTCTCCATCGGAAGAAAACAATCACGGTTGTTGGATTGGAGGGATAAGTATTGACAAAACAGACAATAGAACTAGGAGACGGGGTGCATCTCGACCTACAGAGCCTTGTTACAGGTAGAACTTTTCTCACATCAGTCTCTAGGTTCGGCAAGAGCTGGACCTGTCGCCGAATAATTGAAGCCTTGTTCGGTCGGGCTTTACTCGTAGTCATAGACCCCGAGTCCGAATACTCCACCCTACGGGAGAAGTTTCCCTTTCTCATAGTCGGGAGGGATGTCCCAGTGGTTCCGGAGGCCGCTGAATTCCTCGCAGAGCAGATCCTACAGAACAATCTTTCGACGATCATAGACTTGGGCGACCCATCGCTGGATGTCTTGACAGCACAGGAATTCATTACGCGTTTCATTGATAGAATGATAGCAATCCAGACGGAATTGCGGAAACCCTTGCTCGTCATAGCCGAGGAAGCGGACGAGTTCATGCCCGAGCGTGGTACGTTCAAATCCGGCTGTCTCCAAGCTATGATCAAACTTGCTAAGAAGGGCGGCAAGCGCGGAATGGGTCTCCTCATGGTCACTCAAAGACCAGCCTTCATCAGCAAATATGGCTTGTCGCAAGCGACGAACAAGATAATCGGGCGGGTTGAGTGGCCCGCAGATTTGGAAGTTATAAAGAAGTACTTGCGCGTCTCAGACTCTGTGGTGGGCAAACTCACCCAATTTAAGCCGGGGGAGTTCTATGTTGCAGGGGACTTCGTTAGGAAGCCAGCATTCGTTAAGGTAGGACCAGTACTCACGCGACATTTGGGCTTTACTCCGGAGATTGTGCCATCAGCACCGGCTAAGTTGGAGAAAATTATCGGAGAACTCGCTAAGAAGCTCCCCAAAATCAAGGAGGAGAAACTAGCACCTGCCATTCCTAAGGTGACCGAGATTGAGTCACGCATAAAGGAGAAGTTCGAGTCCGCATGGATAGCTAGGCTTCAGAGAGTCGAGAAACAGCGGGACACCATCAGAGTAAAGACTGAGGCCAAGTATGAGACGGAAATCGCTGATCTGAAGCGAAAACTTGACGAGGCCGTGAGACACGCCACATTGAAGGGTGGCATCAGTGACCTGCTCTCGCATCCATTGATTAAGAAAAATCTCTCAAAGTTGAATGCCAAGCAGCGCGGGTTTGTGGAACTCCTCGAGACGAAGGGATCGCAGGATTCAGAGCATTGCAGCCTGTTCTTGGAAATCAAGCCAAAGAGCGTCCCCGTTTTCGTGCATGAGGTCAACAGGAAAATCCCGAAACTCATCGAAAATGTGCGAGGGCGCTATGCTAGCCGTCTCGTGAAACTTTTCCCAGTTACAGAGGAGGCAAAAGCTGAGGTCAAAGAGACCGAACAACTCCGAAGTCAGGTTACCGCGTTACAGAGGCAATTAGACGAAGCGATAGCGCGCGATAGACTCAAGAATGAGGAGCTAGACGAGGCAAGAAGACGTTTGAGGGAACTTCAAGCTGCATCGGACGCTGGAAAAACATCTACTCCTCTCGCTGAAAACATCGTTCAGCCAGGACAGGGCCCCGTAATACCCGTTGACGTGACCCTGAGACGCAAGCTAGCGGATTTCAAAGTTGAAGTTGACCGCGAAGTTCTGAACATCGATGAGTCGTCCTGGGAGGGCAAGATCCTCGCTAGGGGATTGGAGGGCTTTTTCAATGAACCCAAAGGCATCGGCAAAATCATGACAGAGCTGACTAGGCGCTACGGCATGGGCGACAGTGGAGGAAACAGGACCACCGTCGGCGGCCGCCTCACGATGTTGGTCAGCAAGGGCATC
>JAUXAH010000606.1 GCA_030614945.1 Phycisphaerae bacterium | reverse complement strand
CTTGCTTCGCAAAAGCAACCAGAAGCGCCACGTGGTCCGTTCCCTCGATGCTTCCCCCGTCGCCTTGGGGTCTGGCTGTGAGCTCACGGCCGGTTTTTGGACCGTCTGAACGGCCGCGAGCTCGCGGGTTGCCCTGGAATCGCGGCCAGGATCGCCTCGTGTGGCCCCTGGGGGAGCTCCCGCGCGCGATTCGGGTTGCCCTGGCGAACGGGTGTTCTGCTTTTTGCTTTGCCCGCGCCCGCGCCCCGCACCCAGACTCATGCCTTGAGGCTCCTCTCACCTGCCCCGCGAGGTTGCCTGCTGGACTCGTCGCCCACCTTCCCCCCCCCGACCACCCACCCCTACACCGCCGCCGTGCGCTACTGCGGGGGAACAAGGAGCACGGCGGCGGCCAAAAGCAGGGGTCTCCAAAGCGAAGCGCCCTGTGGCCTCACCCACGAAAACAGCGGCCCGGCCGGAGGCCGGTCTATCATCTCGCCCACCGGCCCCTGACAGCGAGCCGGTCTGACGAATTCGCAGGGCGCAGAGCAGGAGGCCGGTGGGCGTTTTTCATCGGCCTTGCTCTGCGCCCTGTAATCAGTACATGACGGCGACGGGCCCAAGGAGGGGGGAAACGCCCCCCCTCGAGGGCCCGAGCTCTACCACCCGTCCGCACCGAGGCGGTCCGAGATCGAATCTCGCACCTGGCGCAGGAACTCCTCGCGCACCTCGCCAAGCACATGCCGTTGCCCCAGGAGCCCGTCCATCACCTCCAGGAAGTAAACCGTCCACTGCGCCCACTTCTCGACGCTCAGGGAGGCCACCATAGCCGCCCCCCGGTCGAGCGTCACTTGCATGGCCAGCATCCGGCCCCTGCGAGTCATGGCCATCTTGCGCCGAATCGCCTCACACTGCCTGCTGAATCCCTCGCCTACCGCCATTTCATCGTGCCTCCTCTGTGTCTGTGCCCTCGCCCGCTTGCGTGGGCCTGCCCCAGTCTACCACGTGGCGCCATGCGCCAGCGTAAAGGTCTCGTCAATTCTCCTGCAAGATCTACCGACTTTACACCCCTGTTATTGCCTGCCAGGGGCCCGGATCCCGCCGGCGCCAGATCTCCGATCGGAACGTCCGTGCAGGATCTCCCGACAATTCTGGATCCTTAAACCCCCCCACGGTATCCCTTTGACACACGGGGCCCCGCGTGCTACACTCCCCCCGTGGCCCCCAAACTGACCGAACGCTGGACGCCCGCCCTGATCATTCAGGGCAGCATGGCCCTGAGCTCCCTGGCAGCCATCATCTTCCTGGCAGTCACCAGCCGGACCGTCCCGGACGTTCTCGCCGCCGTCATGATCGCCATCATCAGCTTCTTCTTCGGCCAGCAGACCGCC
>JAUXAH010000060.1 GCA_030614945.1 Phycisphaerae bacterium | reverse complement strand
ATGACCTTGGTGGCCTCTGGTAATGTCGCCATCGGCCAACGATGGTACTTCCGGTTCCGCGCGCTCATCTCAGACGGACGCATGGGACCCCCACGGTCGCACGCGTTGACATTCTCGCGTGATCGCAGTCGCGCCTTTCTCCTGTTCGGCCCCGGCCTCACCACCCGGGGCCACTCTTTTTTGCCAACCCGCACCGACGTGTTGTAAGGGTTTTGCGCAGCGCCCGACTCGGCCGCCGGCAGCCGCCTCGACCCGATCAAGCAGGCCGCGACAGTTTTAGGGTCGCTTGCGGCCGGGCTGCCGATCGCAGATTGTAAGAATTGGCCGGCACCCCTGCAGACTTTTTCGCTTGACTCCGGATCCGCACGCGGGCGCATACTAAAGAAAAACGGAGACGATCAATGCCAACCGCGTTCAACTTCTCCGACAACGACATTCACGACCTGCTTTGCGACATGGCCTCAGCCGAGGAACTTCCGCTGCCCGGCGCCGGGAAACACCAATGGGTCGTCGCCGCCGCGATCGTCCGACGCGCACAGTCGCCGCCGCCCGTCTGGACGTGGCTGCTCGTGCGCCTGCTCGACCAACTCATTCCCTTCTTGATCGAATGGCTCAAAGAGAAGTACGGCTCCGACTGGGCGCTTCATCTGCGTGAACTGCTCAAAGGGAAGTTCCTGCCATGGCTCGATTCCGACCAACAGGATTAGTCCAGGACATCTCCGGCTCGATCGGCAACCTCACGTTCAAGACGCACCGAGGGATGGGAATTATACAGACCAAGCCGCGCCCACGCCAACAGCGCTCCGACAGCCAGCGCCTTCGCAACCGAGAGTTTGCCCGGACAGCCTCGCGCTGGAACAAAGTACTCACCGCCACGCAACGCGCCCTCTGGAACGCCTACGCCCAGGAACACACGCTTCGCTTCCATACACGTCGCACGACGCCCATGCCGGGCCTCAACGCCTACATGCAGCACAACATCGTTCTCCGCTACTGCGGGATCGCCTGGCTCGACACGCCGCCGGCGGTCGCCTCGATTCTTCCACCCTTCACACACGACTGGTATTGGGACGCCGCAAACGTTTTTCGCATCAACTGGGTCTATGGCCCCATCCCGTCAGGGACCTCGATCCTTCTCCAATTGTCGTACGGATTTCCCGCGTCACGCGCGTCGCCCAGGATCACGTTTCGCCAGCGCTGGATACAGGCAGGCCCGAAGTCCGACTACGGCTATTACTACATCAACCAGCCGTTTCAATCTGGACTTCAGGCCCGACTCTACTCCCGACAAGTGAGCGCCGACGGACGGTTCTCCCAGTACTGCGTCTACGAAAAGACGTGGCCTTAGCGCGCGTCGTACCACGACTCCATCAACGCGTCTCGCAGGTTCACACACGCACGGCGCAAATGAACAATCCAGTCCAACGCCCCAGCGCTCACAATCGCCTCATGCGAGTCTGCCGTGTGGTCCCCCGGCGCGCCCAACCAATCCGTCACTTCAGCACAAGTCTTCAGCACGCCCCCCCAGTGCGCCGCCTTCGGACACACCCACTCCGCCAGGTACTCGACCAGGCAGGGCAACATCGACGCGATCTCCTCTCGGTACGACGCGAAGTTTCGCATCAACTCCCATTCGACGGTCACGCGGCCGTAACGCCGCGCCTCGAGGACGAGTCCGCCCAATCGCGCCTGTCGCGTCTCCCATGATTCCAAACGCGCAAGCCGCGCCTCGAGCTCAGTCCTCTGGGCTGTCACCGTCACGTCCACCCTTCACATCTTCCACGCGGGTAAACAACTCAGGGTGCTCGTGCACCTGCCGGCCCGCGTCCTTCGCAATCGGCTCGATCCCCCGGTCTTTTGTCGCCGCACGAACAACCGCCAGAATGTCCGGGTGTTTCAGCGTACGCTCGCCCAACAACGTTTTGCCGAGATATATCTGGCGAACCTTGCGTCGGTGTGAGTAGCCAAAGTACCAGTAAGGCCCGTGAGGGCACTTCGTGCAATTTCGCTTCCCACACGTCAACATGACGAGTCGCAAAAAGAACTTGTCCTCGCGGATCATCCCCAGCTCGCGCACACCTTTCCACTTCGGCGCTTCGATACCAGTCGGCTTCGCCTCAATGTGTGGCGTCATCATTCCAACCCCTTTCTCACATTCTCCAGCCAGGTCAACAGGCCACCCACGCTCTGCACCATCGACTCCGCCGCCTCTGACGGATTGCTCGCAGTCCCCGAACGCACCCGTTCCCAGAAATCCTTGATCATTTCCGACGCACTCACCAGATGCGGCGTCGCCTCATTCAGTTCATCGATCGCTTTCGTGATCAACTCACCCACCGGCGGTTCCGGCATCCTCTTCACCCCCTTTCCTGTTTCGCCAGCTTCCTAATCACAAAGTCCCTACCGAAAACGAACCCTTCGGCAAGAAGTTCGTCTCGAACAACGAGCGCGTCTCCGACCGTGACGGGCCGCCGAGTATCCACGATGCCCGCGAAGATCGGATTCTCAGCATCAACAAAAAACGCAACGCATCGGTTCTCCGAAGTCAAATCACAGACAGTGTGCGTTCCCCACTTGCCCGGCAGCCCCGGCATTCACTTCACCCCCTTCTCTCTCCGATCTTGAAAGGGACACGTCGCACACACCCAAACGTATTCACCTTCCGGGTCTTCCATCCAGCACCCCTTCACACTCCCACACGCCCGACACTTCTCAGCCGTTGTCTTCACCGGCTTCCCCACCAACGCCCCCCGCGCCATACCCTTCTCCTCTCTCACCGTCTCATTGTCGCGCGATCTCGATAGTGACACGTCGCGCACACCCAGGGGAACTTCCCTTGCGGGTCACGCTTCCGGTTCGACGTCAGACACCCACACGCCGGGCAATTCCCGACCTCATCCCGCCCCTTCATCGCGCCCATCGTTCCCCAACTCGCGTGTCCCGTTGGCTTTCGTCGTCGCCACATCGCCATTGTCGCCCCTTTCCGTTTCGTTCTCCACCCGCGCTCCCGCTTCTCCCGTGGAGATGTACCGGATAGCCCGAACCTTCTCGCTCAATACCCCCTGGGCACGCTTCAACAACGTCTCACCCTTCAACCGATCACACGCAAGCGACAGGGCCATATCCGCAAGCGTCTCGGCCATCTGGTCCAGGGCGCCGTCGATGACCTGCACCTGCAACATCACCTGACCCAGCCACGTCTGCACCTGTTCCACCGTCGGGCTGTTCACGTCTGGCATCGCGCCACTCCCTTCTCTGGATTCGATTCCACACACTACCAGTCCAGGTTCCACAACGGCTTCACCGCGACAACACACTCACCCGGGTTCACTAAGTCCCCCGCCGCGTTCGCAGCCTCCTGTGCGTTGCCCGCCTCACCCCGCAACTTCCGATACATGACTTCCGCTCTCCCGTCCGCTGCAGGCAGCTCCACCTTCGCCTCGTACACCATCGCGCCTCACCTCCTTTCGTTTCCGCCGAGATCTCGCCCGCACTTTGCCCCGCCACCCCGCCCAGGAAGCCGCGCGACCCCCACGAACCCCACGCCAATTGTAAGGACAAGGTCCTTATTAAGGCAGCGTAAGGCCGCAGAGGCGATCCCTTCGTACATCGCGCGACGAACTCCCCTCGATCGAGACTCTTCCTCGAACATTTCTTACACCACGCAAAACCCCATCGCTTCTGCTCATGTCAAGTACTATTTCTCGTTCTCGCCACAATTGTAAGAAGAGCGAACTGCGTTAAATCTACGTTTTCGGAAGTGCTTTGTAAGAGTCAGTGATCCTCTAACGCCACCTTACAACCAGAAAGGAGGGTTGCGAGACGAGGGAGGAAGCGTTGAAAGAGGGAGAACGGCGACGACCGAGACGAGCGAAAGTCTTACTCACTCCCTTGGAAAGGGAGTAGCGAAACGAGGTCGAGCGACCCCTGTACGGGATCGAGCGTTCGTGTGAAACGAGATCATGTCGTTGGTGAAAAGTGGTCGAGCGATCGTAACAGCGCGTGTCAGTGATCGGTGAAAAGTGGTCGAGCGATCGCAACAGCGCGTGTCAGTGATCGGTGAAAAGTGGTCGAGCGATCGTAACAGCGCGAGTCAGCGATCGGTGGAACGTGATCGAGTGCTCGGTGAAGCGCAAGTCAGTGATCGGTCGAACGTGATCGAGTGATCGGTGAAGCGCGAGTCAGCGATCGGTGGAACGTGATCGAGCGATCAGTGGAACGTGATCGAGCGATCGCAACAGCGCGTGTCAGTGATCGGTGGAAAGTGATCGAGCGATCGGTCGATCGCACGACAGCGCAAGCGACAGCGTCGGCCGGTCACACAGCCGAGCACACGACAGCGTCGGTCGGTCACACCACTCTGGGCGCGTCCCAGCCCCAGACCCGGCCCGGTAAGCTGTAGCACCACAGCGTCGCCGGCGGCCTGCGCGGGCCGGTGTTGTGATCTATGTTTTTTGTGTCCAGATTTTCAGCCCCAGCATTCTACAGGGAATTGGGTTAGAATCTATTCAGAACAGGGAAGTTGATAATAGAGAACAGGGAAGATGGGACACAGGGAATTTGTGTAGATATAATTCAGAACAGGGAAGTTGATGATAGAGAATAGGGAAGGTGGGGATAAATGCTGGGGCTGAAAATCTGGACACAAAAAAACAACACCGTCCCGCGCAGGTCCCCCGCCGGCGCCGCTGTGGTGCTTTAGCCGGGCCGGGTCTGGGGCTGGGACGCGCCCAGGCCTGTGCCGTTGGGGGTGGTCATCCGCTCAGCGTCTCCCTGCCTTGGGCAAGCTGTTCCCCTGCTCTTGTGGGTCGTTGTGTTTGTTGGGTTTGCGTGTGGGTAAGCGGTTACCCTTGTGCCTTGTTTCTGTGCTTTTTGGGTAAGCGATTACCCGTTTTTTGTCCACAGGCTTGTGCCTTTTTCTCGCGTGGGTCGTTGTGTTTATTGGGTTTAGCGTGCCCCCCCTCTGTGTTGTAAGACGGCATGCTTCTTGCTGCTATTTGTCTGTGGGTGTTGGGGTTATGGGCTTGTGTTGGGTGTAAGACCATTCTGTTCTCTTGGGGGTGTGTCATGGGTCCTCGGTCTTCTGTTCCGGTCGCCGGCGGGGGTGGTTACTATGCTCCCGTCCTGTGTGCGCGCAACGACCTCACGTCGCTTCGTTGCTCGCTGGTCGGCGTCTCGTCCTCTCTGGGCGCGGAGATCCCAGCCTCGGTTTTCGCCGCTCTGGGCGAGGTCGAGGGGTTCTTGGTGTCGGTCCGCTACTCTCCGCCCGGGTGTTGCTGTTCGTCCTGTGGTGCGTAGCGTCTGTCGGGGGGCGCGGGTGCGTCCTGCCCGTGCCCCTGGGGGTGCGTGTGGTGTCCTTGCGGGTTCTTACAATCGGGTTACTGCGGTTACTTGGTGGTTTGCCGGGCGAAAATCGCCCGGCCTTGTTCCGTTCGCGTGGCGATTCTCGGGCGTTTACAGGGCGTACACACTCTCTCTGCCCTCCTCCGTGGGGAAACGGTGTCCCCGCGGCTATTGTCGGCACCCTTCTTCTGGCAGTGCTGGTCGATCACGTCCTGCTTTTTTCCCTTCTGCGTCCAGCACACCTGCTCATTCCTCTTGTGCTTATTTCAATCTACATTGCGATCTCGAGTGCTTTTTCTTTTGCAACAAGGGACAGGCTTGGTCGGTCAGTCCCTTTTCTTTTTCGCTGCAAATTAGAGCAAGGCCAACTTCCTCCCCTTCGGGAAAAAGGAGCAAGCGTTATGCGAGTCATCATCATCGGTTCGACAACCATTCCTGCGGCACAAGCGAAGCAAATCGTTGACCAGGTCCACCCTGCGTTCATCGGTGAGGCGGCCGGCGACACACGCATCGGCACGTTTTTGCGCGGTGGAATCCACGAGTACGTCGCCAGCTTTGCGGAACTCAACGACTACCGGCTCATCAAGTTCCACTCCGCCCAGGCCATGTGCCGATGGAAGCCCGATCGTGCGCTGATCGTCTGGGACGGCAGTTCGCGCGGCTGCATGAAAGTCAACGAGACTTTTGCTCGGGCAAAAATCGAGACGTGGATCCTACTCGTGCAATCGAACGGCAAGGTTCACGCTCTTGGCTCACACAACCGCCACGCTGCGATCGCGCCGGCGCCGGGCCAGTACGACCTCGCCGGCGACTACTGCGATGGAACGTGAGGCGACACCATGCACGTCGCCATCTACACACGAGTCAGCACACAAGAGCAGGCGCGATCTGGTCTCGGTCTCGAACACCAGGTCGCGGCTTGCTCGCGGTTTGTCGCAGCCTTGTGGCCTGACGCACACACTCAGCATTTCACGGAGTCGGTCAGCGCAAGTACCGTCCGGCGCCGACCGGTACTCCTATCCATCCTACGAGACATCGAGCTGTTCGCACACCTTGTCGTCCTGCGCCTGGACAGGCTATCGCGCAACACACGCGACCTGCTCGAACTCGTAGACACCCTGCGCTCACACGACGTCCACCTGCACTCCGTGACAGAACGTCTCGACACCGACGGCCCCACCGGCCGCATGTTCCTCACCATCCTGGGCGCAACCGCGCAATTCGAGCGAGACCTTCTCGCGCAACGCACGTCCGATGCCCTTCGTGCAAAACAGGCACGCGGTGAATGGGTCGGCCGCATCCCCTTCGGCTTCGTGACGTCACAACTCCTGCCCCACGAGAAGCAACTGCGACGAGTCCGCTACGTCTACACGCTGCGCGATCGCGGCCAGTCACTTCGAGCGATCGCACGCGCAGCCCAATTGAAAGTCTCCACCGTCCGCCACGTCCTCACAAACCCCATCTACGCGCAACGTTCCCTTCTGTGAGAGAAGGGAGACAACAGGACAAGCGCGGCCGGCCAGCCCCGAGACTCGTGGCCGCCGCTTTCCCCATTTATCGACAACGACGACGCCTACCCCGGGGGCGACTTTCCCGCGATCGCGGCCCAGAATCCAAAACTACGCTTGGTGAGCGCGTTGAGTACCCGTCTCGAATCTGTAAGACGCTCACCACGGCCCGATCGCCGGCCCAAAAGCCCCCTGGTCCAGGGGGGCTCCGACCCGTTCCTTGCATTTGTCACCTTCTTACACGCACCCACCCCAGGTTCTTATTTGCTGTTAAAGCGTCGAAGACAAGAGTACCCCCCGTCGTAGGAGTAAGACCCTACCTGGTAGGTTAGCCTACACAACGCCAGCAGCCCCAGAACGACGTAAGACCTTATGGGTGTGAAAAAGTTGTGGATAAGTTGTGGAGAACCCTGTGGAGAACCCCTTCTTACACGCCCCCCCGACGCAAGTTTCATGCCAATTACCCTTGACTCCACTCTTACAATCTGCGATCGCAGTAGAGAGAGCCACGGCCCCGGGAGGCCACCAGGAAGGATCCCAAATGGCCCTCATCAAGTACGGTCCTCTGGCCTCAGAAGTCTCAGGTTCGGTTGGTGGCGTCACGTTCGCGCGCGTCCACGACGCGAAGGCGTGTCGTAGTTGGCGCGCGCCAGTGAACAAACGATCGCTTCTCCAATTAGAGATGAGACGCGAACTTTCCAGAGCGTCATTCCGTTGGTTCGACTACATCACCCAGGCCAGCCGGGACGCTTGGGACACCTACGCCGCCACCTGTGCCTTCACCAACCCGCTCGGCGACGCCTACACGATTTCGGGCTTCAACATGTTCACGCGCAACGCGTTCTTCGAACAACTGTTTGCGGCCGAGGGCGTCGAGGTCCAAGACATCTCAGATCCACCAGCAGGCACCGGATTCCCTTCTTCTCCTGTAGTTGTTTTTGACTTCACCCACGCTACTGGCGTCGTTCGTGCCGTATCAGTCACACCAGACATCGACCCGTACGAGGGTATTTTCTTCACCATCCTGAAGTTCATCCGTGTCTCGCGCAAGTACCCAAAGGCCATCCGTGTTGGGCGAAAGGCGATGGACGATGAGGACACCGAACCCTTCACGATTCACACCTACGACCCGAAACCCCCCGGCATCGCTGGCGAGTACCGGGCAATTGTGAAGTGGTCTTTCTATGACGACGACCGTCGCGTCTCAAAACCCGCGACAGTCCTGGTCACATCAACTTAGCACAGAACGGAGGTGAGACAAAGTGGCGAAGATTCTTCCCGGCCCCTTGGGTGTAGAGCCACGCGGGAAACTCGGCGGCATCGTTTTCAGCCGCAACCGCTACGGCCTCTACGTCCGAGTCAAATCCAGTCCGGTCAATCCCAACTCCCCACGGCAAAACTCCATTCGCGCAAGTTTTGGAGCGATAACCACGCGTTGGCGCGACACACTCACCCCCGTGCAGCGCGAAGCGTGGAGCGACTACGCCGACGAGACGAAAAAAGCAGACGTCCACGGCAACCTGCAGGCGCTCGCCGGCAACGCCATGTATATCGGCTTCAACGTCCCCTGGACCAACATCGGCGAGACCGCCGTTGATGACGCCCCGGTCACCCCGGGCGTCGGCCCCATGCTCTCGATCACGCTCGCCGGCGACACCACGAATGGCGTCCAGCTCACCGCCTTCTCTCCAGCGCTCGAACTCGCCGACCGCATCCTGATCTTGAAACTTGCCGCCGTCGTCAGCCAGGCCCGAGATTTCTATAACGGCCCCTGGACGCAATGGGGATACCCGTCAGGTCAGCCGGCCATCCCAATGACCTTGGTGGCCTCTGGTAATGTCGCCATCGGCCAACGATGGTACTTCCGGTTCCGCGCGCTCATCTCAGACGGACGCATGGGACCCCCCACGGTCGCACGCGTTGACATTCTCGCGTGATCGCAGTCGCGCCTTTCTCCTGTTCGGCCCCGGCCTCACCACCCGGGGCCACTCTTTTTCCCCGGCCGCAAGGAAGGTGTTGTAAGGGTCTCGCGCGGCGCCACCAGGCGGCCGCCGCGATCGCGCCGACACGATCAAGCAGACCGCGACGGTTTTGGGGTCGCTTGCGGCCGGGCTGCCGATCGCTGATTGTAAGATTTCAACAATCCCCTCGAGGGCTTTTTGCCTTGACTCCGGATCCGCACACGGGCGCACACTAAAGAAAAACGAGGTGCACACATGCCAACCGCGTTCAACTTCTCCGACAACGACATTCACGACCTGCTTTGCGACATGGCCTCAGCCGAGGAACTTCCGCTGCCCGGCGACGGAAAACACCAGTGGGTCATCGCCGCCGCGATCGTCCGACGCGCACAGTCGCCGCCGCCCGTCTGGACGTGGCTGCTCGTGCGCCTGCTCGACCAACTCATTCCCTTCTTGATCGAA
>JAUXAH010000371.1 GCA_030614945.1 Phycisphaerae bacterium | reverse complement strand
AGGGCGTGGCAATCTCTGACCGGTGAATAGTTGAGATTGTTTCGAAATTCGATATTCGAATTTTGGTATAGGAAATATTATGGATACTCTTCACATTCTGCTTATTGGCTTTATATCCATCGTCCTGATTAAAAATCTCGTCTTTACGAAGTTTCTCGGCATCTGTCCCTACCTCGGCGTATCCGGCAGAATCGATATGGCCTTCGGTATGGGAATGGCGGTAACGTTCGTTGTAACCCTCAGCGGGACGCTGACCTGGCTGATCGACCATGCGGTTCTGCTGCCGGACAGTTGGATCCCGACACCGGAAGGTTTAGAAGTGGCGCGATACGTGTGCTTCATATTAGTTATTGCCGGTTCGGTACAGCTTGTTGAGATGTATGTGCGAAAGTTTTTCCCGGCATTGTACGAAAGCTTCGGCATATTCCTGCCGCTGATTACTACAAACTGTGCGATTTTGGGGTTGTGTCTGTTTATAAACCTGTGGGAGATTGACAACCTGCTCGAAGCAGTGGTCCTTAGCTTTGGTGCGGGCATCGGCTTTACTATGGCCATTTGTATAATGGCCGGCATCCGCGAAAATCTAAATCTGGCCGACGTGCCGGACTGCCTTAAGGGTGCGCCGATTACACTTATTACCGCAGGGATACTTGCTCTGGCCTTTATGGGTTTTGCAGGAATGATAAGATGAGAAAGTGAGCTAAAGTGCCTAAAGTGAACTAAAGTGACTAAAGTGAGCTAAAGATTCAGGCTATCAGTGTATCAGACTATCAGGTAGTGGGCATCAGGTTATCAGGACATCAGGTTCGCGCTACGTAGCTTTTGCAAAGTAGCGTTGTTTTTCCTGATACCCTGTTCTCCTGATATCCATACTTTAGGCACTTTAGTCACTTCAAACTTTTTTGTGTCTTCGTGCTTTTATGGCTAAAAGAAAAAAATGAATTTGGCAGATATTTTACAGTTGTGGAGTAGGGCGTGGCCGGCCGGGGTGACAATGCTGGCGCTTGGCGGCAGCTTTGCGGTGGCGCTTTTGATAGCAAGTGAAAAACTCAAGGTCAAGGTTGACCCGAAAGTAGGTCAAATCCAGGAGGCCCTGCCGCACCTGGACTGCGGCGCCTGCGGCTTTGCCGGGTGTGGTCAATATGCCAAAGCCGTTCTGGAAAATCCCGAATTACTCGGAAAATGCGCGCCCGGCGGGCCGGAAACGTCAGGGAAAATCGCGGAAATATTGAGCCTGCAAATCAGCGATTCAGGCGCCCCTAAAAGGCCAATCGTACACTGCCGTGCTCACACCGACGATAAAACCTGTTACGGAAAATATCAAGGCATACCAACCTGCACCGCCGCAAACGCATTACCTAACGTTCAGGCCTGTAAATTCGGCTGCCTCGGCTTCGGCGACTGCCATTCGGCCTGCAAGTTCGACGCCCTTGGCATCGTTGACGGCCTGGCCATCGTTGACTATGAGAAATGTACCGGCTGCGGCGCCTGCTCAAAAGCCTGCCCTCGCAATCTAATTGAAATGGTCCCCTTCGGTTGTGAAAATATGATGACGGTTGCCTGCAGCAGTAAAGAGGCCGGCAAGACGACACGGCAAATGTGCAAAGTCGGGTGTATCGGCTGTGGTATCTGTGCCAAACAAACCGAGCAATTCAGAGTTGAAGATAACTTAGCCCGGCTGGATTACGAAAAATACCAGCCCACCGAGCAGACTGAGACCGCCTTGAACAAATGCCCGACTAAAGTGATTATCTACGTCGGCAAAACCGCCCCGGCTGCGAAACAACCGCCCCAAAAAGCTGTAAGCACCTGAGCACAACGCAATACTAATACGTTATCTTTGAGAGCGCAAAAAGGTTTTCGGTCCGTGAAGCCCGACGCTTTTGTAAGGCACAGAAAAGTATGAGGGTCAGGTCGTGCCTTTGGCGTTTTCGCCCGTTCCGCCGCTTCGCGAGTCCTCGATAAGTTTGGCACTACCGTCCTATAATAAACATATTAGACCCAATGTCAATTTGTCAGGTTCTATCCAGTTGTGGGCAATTAATACTTATTGCTGCCCTGTAGCGAGAGCCCTCATAGCGGTACAGCTCGCTCCATTATGCTCTCAAACGCGGTTTTCAGTCGAAAAAAACTCCTGAAACCCGGTAATCAACCCCGATAACCGCATTATCTGCGACCCAAACTTAGGTACAGGATGCTGTTCAACAGACCTCCCAACCACCAATTGTTAAGGCCCGTAGTCTAAAAAACCCTCCTAAAATAGAAAATTTGGCCAATTCCGGCAATTTAACTCGCGATGACCCATTTTTGCAAGGGTTTTGGCCATAAGCAATGATTTTTGAATAAGTTGTGTCATTCTGATGCATATTATCGCTCAGGCAGGTTAGAATTTTTCTTCTCTGTTGACAAAAACTACCCCATCCTGAGCTTGTGAGGCTTTTTTCAGCAACTCTGCGCGTACTGTCACCGCAATGGTCTTACTTCCGGAAGTATTATAAATGCCCCCCCAAAGTGTACATATCTCACGGCGGC
>JAUXAH010000289.1 GCA_030614945.1 Phycisphaerae bacterium | reverse complement strand
CCCCCCCCGTCCTCCGCGGCTATTCTCTGCTTTTTCTATCCGCTATCCACTCACCACTCACCAAATCTGCGTCTAATTTTTTCTTTATGTCTTCGTGTCTTTGTGGCTAATTCTTATCCTGAAATCTGTGAAATCTGTGGCTATTTTCTACTTTTGAATTAAATTTTTCTCTGCGTTCTCTGTGTCCTCTGTGGCTATATTCTTTTGTGTCTTTTGTGCCTTTTCGTGGCCAAAATAAATCCGCGTCAATCGGCGTTAATCTGCGTCTAATTTTTTTTGTGCTTTTTGTGCCTTTTTGTGGCTTAATAAATTCGTGCCAATTCGTGTTAATTCGTGGCTATATTTCTCTGCGTAATCTGCGAAATCTGCGTCTAATTTTTCTTCGTGACTTTTCGTGGCCATATTTCTACGAACAATGAACTTCTTTTTTAGTCTTTCTTCGTGTTCTTCGTGGTCTAAAAAATGTTTGTGCTTTTTGTGCCTTTTCGCGGCTCAATAAATTCGTGCCAATTCGTGTTAATTCGTGGCTATATTTTTCTGCGTGCTCCGCGATGAAAAGTCCGCCCGAAGGGCCACCGCAATTTTACACTTTCCACTTTAAACTTTAAATTCTCTTCGTGTCTTAGTGGCAAAAAAACGTGATAAAAAAGTCGAATATTTTCGAATATTGTCAAACGTTTCACACTACTTTTCGAACGTTTTCGAATATTTTCAAACGTTTTCGAACGTTTTGTTTTAAAACTTGCGTGTTTGGTGCGAAAACCTGTGTTTTTGATTGAAAAAAATCTCCTCCAGTCCGCCCAAATTACCCAAAGTCAGCGACTAAATACCAATAACCACCGCCTACGAACCACGGCCAAAACCCACTATTTAACCGCCACTGGCGCTTTTTGGCCCGATTTTTTGTATCTTTTCTTTCGCCGGTTTAGTGTCCTTCGCTCGTAATGCTCCATTGGCGTATCATTTGAAGCTACCTGCAGGGCATCGAAAGCTGTAGAAGCGAATAAATCGGCACCGATTTCCTCCCAGAGTCCTTCTGCACGATTAAATAGTCCACCCGAAACCATTATCCGCATATAAGGCCAGGCGTTTATATCTTTTATGGTATCTATCAATCGCCGCACATCCGGTGCCTGTTTTGGAGTGGTGCCGTAGATTAGCAGGATGTCAGGAGCATATTCGTTTATGAAGGCAAGGATGTCATCGTTGGTCAGCCCGCCGCCGGGAAATCTGATTTCCCAGCCATCGCTTTCGAACAGGTCGGCCATTATTTGAGCGCCGAGTTCCTGCAGTTCGTTTGGGGCGCAACATACGACTATTTTTTTGTGCTTGCTGGGCCTGCGCGGCAATTTATTTTGGAGCTGGTCGACAATTGTGCGATTAATGCGGGTGGCCAAATGCTCCTCTGTGGACGTAATTTTATCTGAGCGCAACAGTCTTTCGATTTCCGTCATAATGGGCCATGTGATATCCAGGTAAACCGAATTAGCGGGTGTGCCGCTCTGGAGGGTTTCTTCTATAACGCTTCGACATTGCTTTCTATTGCCTTGGAGCAAGGCGTCTAAATATCGCTCAAGAATGCCATCTTTTATCATAATTCAATCTCCTAAAATATTCTCCATTTGGTGTATATTGCCTAATATGCCAAGCAGGATTATCGGCAACTGCATAGATGTTAAAATAGGCAACTTGCCATAATGAGCAATGTAAGTATCGGAGGATGCCGAGCAAAAACTTTAGTTAAAATAGGAAAGATACGTTAGGGCGTACCAGATTTCCTATATTAGCATATTTAATGTAACTACTTTATTTGCAGATGCTTAGAGGCGTGGGAATTGATTATTGGTTGCTGACTATTGATTATCTTGAGATTTTTTTCGCAAAAAGTGGGTTTTTTAGGTGTTGGAGTTCGAAAATATCTGCGTATAAGAGGTATTTTATCGGCGCCACTCGGCCTTGCGAACCATTAAGGGCGGCATGTGCTGAGGTTTTACCTTTCGACGGCCTGTATTCACACAGCTTCTATTGCTCGGATACCAGCGAATAGTAAACGGCTCGATTTTCAAGGGTAATCTGTTTTTTTTGAATTTGCCAAACATCGCCAATCCTCTTCTGTGCACCCTGTTAGAAGTAGGTCGCGAACGCCGAATCCCGCAGCCCGGTCGGGACTTCTAACGGGGTAAATAACAAGATAGCAACTCAGCTCGCTAACCCTCCTCCTATCGGCCAATTCAGGCAGGGGCTTTTGGAAATTGTGCGAAAACAAGACACAAGACAGAAGTACAGTCTTTGGACTTCAGAGTATATGTGCAATAATAAGCAGCCGATTCAGAGGTTGACGGGTATTTGACGATGGGCCAGGTACTCTTTCATTTGCGTTATAGTGTACTTTCCAAAGTGAGCGATTGAGGCCACAAGAACGGCGTCCGCCCCTGCCTCAACAATGGCCTGGTATAAGTGTTCGAGCGTTCCGGCTCCGCCGGATGCGATTACAGGCAGATTCACCACATCGGCTATCGCTTTGGTCATCGGGATATCGTACCCGGCCTGTGTGCCATCAGCGTCCATACTTGTCGGCAGGATTGCCCCGGCGCCCAAATCCTCAACCTTTTTTGCCCACTCGACAGCGTCGATTCCTGTTCCGATAGTGCCTCCTGTAACTATAACTTCAAAGCCGGACGGCAATTGTGAATTGCTGGAGGTATCTATTGCAACGGTGATTTTCTCGCTGCCGAATTCATCGGCCGCCTCTTTAACAAAATCCGGATTCTGCACAGCAGCGGTATTGACGGATACTTTCGATGCACCTATATCGAGCAATTCTTCAATCGCCTGGCAACTGCCGATTCCTCCGCCGACAGTCAACGGTACTGAAATTCTCTCGACCGTTCTTTTTACGGCGTCGAGGAGGGTTTTTCTCTTTTCAAGGGTTGCAGTAATATCCAGAAAGACCAGTTCGTCCGCTCCTGCCTGGCTGTAAACAGCGGCATTTTCCGCGGGGTCGCCGACATCTTTGAGCTGGACAAAGTTGATGCCTTTGACCAATCGGCCATCTTTTACATCCAGGCAGGGAATAATTCTTCTGTAATCCATACGTTCTTTCTCCTTAATTGGTCAGCATTCGGCAAAATCTTAGCTTCGCATTTGCCACAGAAGTATACCAAAAAGCAATTTAATATTCGAGAAAATAAAACCCGGATTTCCCAAGTAAAACCGAGCAAAAAATAAGATTTTGATATAATAGAGCTTATGGAGGGCGTTTAAGCCACAAGGGCGAACGGCAAAATCCTGAACCCTAATTGGGTTTGATTGGGTTTGT
>JAUXAH010000580.1 GCA_030614945.1 Phycisphaerae bacterium | reverse complement strand
CTCGGCATCTCCCCACGGGGCTGGGGAGACCCCTCCTCTGGCCTACCTTCCCTCACTTCCCTACGGCTTGCTCGAACCTCGTAGAGCATCCTCCTCGAAGACTCGTCGGGCTCTCCTCGGGAGCTACGCCTCCAGTCGCTCAGTCAGTCGGCCTATCTCCTCCCCATCGCTTGCGGCTCTGGGGAGGAGGCAACATTCAAGCAGACCACCCCCATCACCCCCAAACTCAAAACACGTCTCCGCTATCACCTGGTTAGCTCGGCCACCAGGGGAAACACCTTTCGTGCATCGCATCGTCCGCGCGCCGCCAAAAATTTTTTGCGCGTCCGCACGGCCCGCCTCCGGCGGGTTGCTAGCTACTCACTTCGTAGAGTCGTTAAACATTGAAATGAGTTTACCTTCATGGAAACCAAGGATTGGGCCTCACCCATCTGTATCGAATGGGTTCGGCCTTCAGTGCCCTACGGGCATAACTTAACCTCTCCACCTTTCCGATAACGTAGTTATCGGAACTTGCCAAGAGGCAAGACGGCTACTCTTTGTTCAGTTCCTCACTCGCTCACCTTTACACAAATATATTTGTGTAAACCTTCCTCAGAGCTGAGAAGCTCTTGCGGGAGGCAAAGGGTTCGCTTCTCAAAAAGCAAAGGAATAGTTCACCAGACTTCCTCCCTTTCGGTCGAAGTCTGATCTTCGACGGGGACCCCAATTTCCCCATCGAAGTTTCATCATCCATACTCTATTCTCCCCGCAACCCACCCTCTCAGGTTTGCGCTCAACCAAAGCTCGGAGGATACTATTCTCCTAGGAGTCGAAAACTATCCTCCTCTTCCTACCAAACTACCCAACTTGGCGTCCAGCCAACCCAGCTCCGTCGGAGTCAAGATTTCTCCTTCGTCGAAACATTGCCTCCTCCTACATCCACCAACTAATCACTCACAGCACCTTCGAGTCTTGGTCGTCACTCTGTTCCTCCCTACGCTCTCGGTGCCTTATCTCACCTCGTCTGGTTCCTCTGCCAACTCAATTGTCAGCCCTTACGGAGACATCTTGGCCATACCCTACCTTACCCCAAGAGTCTCCTACCATTTGTTTTCAACCAAAAAACACAAAATACAAAACACAAACAAAGGTGGCTTCGCTTCACAAAAAAACACCAAAAACCAAATTCATACTTAAACAAAAAAAGCAATTTTCGTGCCAACTGCAACACCCGCCCAAAACAAAGCCCCAGCTACCACTTAGAACCTTAGGACCCTCACCTCTACGGGACGCTTTGCCGTGTGAACCGTTCATTTGACGCTCCCAGAAAGCATCTTCACGACTTGACAAATACACAAAAATATGCTATGCTTCTTCTGAACATCTTTGCAGCGAGGAGGCAAAGAGATGACAAGCACCACCCAACATCAAGTCATGACCGAGCTCAAAAAGGCTC
>JAUXAH010000626.1 GCA_030614945.1 Phycisphaerae bacterium | reverse complement strand
CATATCCCAACGTGCTTCAGATGTGATGTCCCCGCAATCCTCCTGGTCTCAATCAGCTTCGCCCCTTTCGCCTCCATCTTACGAAGTGCCAGCTTTGCCTCTCTTTTATTATGCGAGCCCACCGCATCAACTACAACGCTCACCTTCTTGCTTCGCTGCAGCAGTCCCAGTGCCGTCGCCATAACAGCGCCTTCACAACTGGCACCGACCAGAATAAACTCATTGGCCCGCACCTCGGTCAGCAGTCTGTCAATCCGGGGCTCATCAAACGGGTCAACGCAGCGCTTATGAAGAATAATCTGCCTGTACCGCCGAACTATATCTCGCGGCAAATCGGTGCTGCCGTCTGCCGCAAAGCTCGTACGATTACTAAGAAGCGTGTACCGTATCTTTTTTTGCCCGGCCGTCCCGTCAATGCAGTAGTCGACTGCGCCGCCGTTATTGTCGGGGTAAACCTCACACATCGAGATTATCGGGATATTTCTATATCTCGCCCACGCTATCATCCTGCGAATATGTGCCAGGACCCTCCTGTGGTTCCTTATACACGCCTTACCCCCAGCCAGCAGAAAGTCTCTTTGCGTATTGATATCTATTAGTATCTGCTTGCGCCGTGCTCTAAACAATTGCAGAATCATTTTTCAGATTCCCTTCGGTGCTCATTCTCCAAAAATCGGAAAATGAAGCCCTTTCTAATGCCTCCAAGCTTCGGCTCTAATCCTGCGATTCCGGCAATTCCATTATACGTTCGCTGAATCGTATTTGTTATCGGGATATCCCTGATTTAAGGGAGAAAAATACCTGATACCAACGCTCTCAGAACAATGCTCCGATAATAAATAACGCCGGCCAAAAAGCCGTTTCACAGCATCTTATCGAATATTCTCTGTATTCACTTTAATCGCAATAAAGCCAAAAAGCAACCTCAATCTTCACCTCAACGACTGTTTTTGGTATAATACACCGCCGAAACTTTGCTATCTTCTCTGTCTTGTGTATTTTGAAATAGTTTAACTGATGGCTCGAACCTTAAAAGACTATCTTTCGGTCTCACTAAAACCCGAAGATTTGGACGGCAAAATCGATTTTGCCCGGATTTTCGGACGTCCAGGCCCCGTCCACATCGAAATCGGCACCGGGAAAGCCACTTTCCTGCTGAACGAGGCTATCGCACATCCCAACGTCAATTTCCTCGGCATCGAACGCGCCCGCAAATACTATCGCTGCGCCGTTGACCGCATCGGCCGATGGGACCTGAAAAACGTGCGGATAATCCGAACCGATGCCGCCGCCTTTTTAGCCGATTTCGTCCCGGA
>JAUXAH010000679.1 GCA_030614945.1 Phycisphaerae bacterium | reverse complement strand
CTCAAGCTCCTCATCAGTCAGCTTGTCTATGTCCATTAGTCTCTACCTCTCTTGAAAAACTTATGGTAACTGGTGTTGACCTCACCAGGGTAACTGGTGTTGACCTTTGCCTAGCAGTAGTAACTGGCGCGGACCTGGCAGTAGTAACCGGCATTGGTATTTGTGCTGGCTCCAGGACCGGAGCTTTGGCTTTATGGTCTTGCCCAGTAATAACCTTATGGAAAGCCTCAGCAACAGTAATGCCTAGGCTTTTACTCAAGGAATTGAGCCATTGCCAGTCACCAATATTGACACGAATTGACCTGGTATTTAACTCTGAGGGATACTTTCTTTTAGCCATTGTTACCCCCTAGTATATCACTAGTATCAAGTTGTGTCAAGTGCTGTTTCAAATTATGGCTGAACCGGATATCACCATCAACTTTAGTCAAGTATTTGCCGACATAATGGGCAGCTCCCAATTTAGGATCATATTTTACTACCCTGGCAAAGCCAAAAAGCTCCCACAGGTCTTTGAAGAATAGCCTGGGTATATTGTCTCCAACATTACCAATAAGACTATGATAGTGGAGAGTTCCCCTGTCCTGGTATTCAACCACTCTAAAGTAAAATGGTCTGGGTTTAGCTACCAGGCATATGCTATTTAGCCAGCCTTGCCAATGCCGGTCTGCCTCTTTCGGAGACACATACTCAGCTCTAAAAGTATGAGTAGTGAACCATTGCCATTCAGGAAGGCTTAACCAATCCCCAAATGCCATCTTAGCTCGTCTCATCTGCCCTTGTGGGTTAATGTGCCAGCTCACCGGTAAGCCCCTTTAGCCATTCGGCAAACTTAAGCACTAGTTTCAACTCAGCTGAGTTTAGCCGGCTTAAGCTCACTAACAACCTAGCTAGACTGTCCATAGCTACCCTCCTTTTTTATCCTTGTCCTGCTTGCGCTGTGTCCACCACACATCTACAAAGCCAGCTACGAAGCTAACCACTACCAGCCCCAAAAAGCCCAAATAGCACTTTGCCAGCCAGTCCATAGCTACCCCCTTTTTTGAGCCAGCTCGCCCATATTCAAGCCACGACTGGGCGAGCTGGCGCTTGACTTTTTTTGAGCTATGCTCTACTCTATGACTGTGGG
>JAUXAH010000562.1 GCA_030614945.1 Phycisphaerae bacterium | reverse complement strand
GCTCCTCGAGTTGGCTGCACGCCAGGATTGTATAAACTCCTCAACCTGTTCGAGAACCACATCAGTAACTTTAGCGGGCATACTTTTTACCGATACCGCCTGCATTGGCGAGCCCTTCTTCCAGACATCGGCCTTGATATGCCATGAAGATTCCAGTGTTAAGTAAACCGGTCTGGATAACGATGTTTGAATCCGGAACACATATCGCTGCAAATCTTTGAGCTTGAGCATATCTGTTTCAACTATAAGTACCGGTATGTCGTAGCGCATTACTCTCCTGCCAACATAATCAACAGGGACTATCTTGATGGCTGCTTCCTCGAGCTTGTCTTTCACCTTCGCGTCGAGTTCTTTCCAAACCAGGCCATCTTTGTTGGGCTCGGCATCGGGCTGTACAATAACAACATACAATTGCTCTATCACGGCAAGATTCGGATTAGGCCTGCCAATCAGTATAGGTCGATTGTCTTCGGGCAAGGGAACTCTTACCTCGCCCAGAGCAGAGACACATAAAATTACAGCGGCGACCGCCAAAATGAGATAATGCTTTTTGGTTTTCATAATCCGCCTTCCTTTCCGATACATTAGTCGGTTTTATACAACTTTACGCTATAATCGCAAAGGCGTCGGTGACATCCATACCTTCTTTGATACCCAGCGCTTCGGCTTTTGCGTTCGCCTTTGTAATCTTGCGATCGCCGAAACGCTCGAGCGTGCCTATTGGATTGTCTGGTGTACTTTCGACTATTGCCGCGGCAACGCCGTAGCCCTCGCAGGCCTCGACATCAATAGCGGGACAGGCCAAAAAGCCCTTAGAGCCGGTAACCAGCAGGATATTAAACGCCGCCCATTTGGTCTGCACGCCCTCTACCAGACCGTTCAGCGTCTGATATGTCTTTGTGTGTACTTCCATCATTGTCCCCTCTCGTCATCTCCGAAAGCAGGAATGTATTGCCTTTTTACTTTTTAGTTTATTGTCATACCGATTTGCCGAGCTTTTGCTCGATTTCGGATATTTTGTAGTCGAGCAGCTCTTCGCTCTTTGCCTCTATATTCAGTCGCAGCAGAGGTTCAGTATTGCTCGGCCGACAATTAAACCACCAGTCTTTATACCAGACAGTAACACCGTCCAGGTGGTCGACCTGGCCGTCTTTGTATCTTCTTGCAAGCTCATCCATTTTGGTTTGCTTATCATCCACCTTGAAGTTCATCTCGCCGCTGCTGTAGTATCTCCGTAGCGGTTCGACCAGCTCGCTTACCGCAACTTCGGCGTCACTGACAATGTTCAATATGTGCACCAGGGTAATCAGGCCCGAATCGGCGTAGTAGTTGTCGCGATAATAGAAGTGGCCGGAAAGCTCTCCGCCGAATATGGCGTGTGAATCCCGCAGGGCCTTCTTTATAAAGGCGTGTCCGACGCGTTCTCTGCGCGGGGTGCCGCCATTTTTGATAATCTCTTCGACAACGACCCAACTGCTGCGCAAATCATAAACGACCGTTGACT
>JAUXAH010000190.1 GCA_030614945.1 Phycisphaerae bacterium | reverse complement strand
CCCAGTGTATCAGGTCAGGTGGCCTGATTCCCTGATTCCCTACTAATCCCGTCTAAACGTCTCGAGATATCTGCCAAACTGATGCTCGCTGCTTCTGGTTATCGCATCAATCATCGCCTGAACATTTTCATCGAGCCCGTCTTCCCGGGCCAGGGCCTTTGCATTCTCCAGCAGGGTCCCACCCTGACGGTAGAGCTTCTTGTATGCCTCGATTATTTGCTGCTGTTGCTGCTCACTCAAACCAGCCCGCACCAGGCCCCGTTTATTAACGCCACGAACCATCGGCGGATAATGACCGCTGATAATCAAAAATGGCACAACATCGTGATTAATCCCGGCAAGGCCTGCAGCATAGCTCCATTTGCCAATTGTAACAAACTGATGCAGAGCCACCATCCCGCTAAACCAAGCGCCGGTCTCAATCTTGCAGTGCCCACTTATGTGCACACAATTACTCATAACAACCTTATCTTCGACTGTGCAATCATGTCCGATGTGTGCTCCAACCATAAGCAGATTATCGTTTCCTACTTTCGTAAAACGTCCCTGATAAAGACTCTGATGAATTGTCACCTGCTCACGAATGGTGTTGTTATCGCCTATTACAAGGCCGCCTATCTCGGCATCCGGACCCAAACCCAGCTTTTGCGGCCTGCCGCCAATCACACAATTGGCACAAAAGTGATTGTTTCTGCCGATATCGACATCTTTGCTAATCACTACATTAGCATCAAGCACCGTATCAGCACCAATTGAGACCCTCCTGTCAATAACACAATTAGGCCCAATTGTAACGCCCTCATCCAATTGAGTCCCCTTATGAACCACTGCACTGGGATGTACCTGAATCATCTTCGTATCTCGTCCCTCGTCGTTCGTCCTTCGTCAATCGTCCATCGTTTATACCTTCTCATCGTCGACAAGCATAAATTTAATTTGCGCTTCAGCGACCACCACATCGCCCACCATCGCCTTGCACTGACACTGGGCGGTTCTTTTCCGAAGCCGCACCGTCTCAGCCGTAAGGACAAGCTGGTCGCCGGGGATGACAGCTTTACGCAACTTTACACCGTCCATACTCAACAGCACCGCCAACTTGCCGGTATGTTCCAGTCTCTGCGCGAACAACAAGCCGGACACCTGCGCCATTGCTTCTACGATAAGAACGCCGGGCATAATAGGCGTGCCGGGAAAATGACCCTGGAAAAACTGCTCATTGAAGCTTACATTCTTTATCCCCTTTATTCGCGTATCACCTTCGACTTCGATCACCTTATCCACCAGCAAAAACGGGTATCTATGCGGCAGAATCCTGGCAATCTGCCGAATATCCAAAAGTGCGTCGGTCCCGAACTTTTGCATTCGCTCCCGCTGCTCGGCTGCTTCATACAATTTTCTTACAAGCCGCTGGTTCAACGAATGCCCACTCTTATAGGCCACAATCCTGCCCGAAACCCCTCGACCGACCAACGCAAGGTCCCCAATCAAATCAACAATCTTGTGCCTGACACACTCGTTAGGAAATCTGTAACTGTTCTTAATCGGTCCGTTGGGGCCGATAACCAGAATATCCCGAGGGCTAACATGCGTGCCCATTCCGCGGGCTTGAAACTGCTTGGCCTCAGCTTCAAGCAAAAAGGTTCGGGCCGATGCCAGATTCTTCTCAAAACTCTCCGGCGCAAGCCGACAGCTAAAAATCTGTCTGCCCACACCAGGGTAACCGGCGTAATCCAGATCATAGGTGATATTTAATCCGTCATCGGCGTATGGCAGGGCGTATATCGATGCATCACCTACAGTAATACTAACAGGCTCGCTGATAACAAACTCCTTACGCTTCTCTGCCTGCTCAACCAGACCGACGCGTTTTAGAACCTTGAAATACTCAGCGCTGCTGAAATCCAGAGCCGGCAGCTCCGGACCGTCAACCTCTACAATCAGATTATCAATCCCCAATGCATTGATTGCAGCTAAACAATGCTCGACCGTTTCTATACTGACAGAGCCTTTCTTTATCGTCGTGCGACGGCTTCGCTCAGCAAGATTGGGGGCAACAGCGCTAATTCGCACCGCCTCCGGCACATCAATCCGCACGAAAACCACACCGGAATCTTCAGAAGCAGGGCGAAAAACAACCTTCGCCTCCCTGCCTCCAAATAAACCTCTCCCGGATATCCTGCCTTCATTCTTTATCGTCTTTTGCAGCTTCATTTTTTCGTCTTCACCGCTCAACTCGCATCTTTTTTACCGCCGAGGCCGCTAAGATTATTTTCAATAATTTCTTCTCTGCGCTCTCGGCGTCCTCTGCGGTGAATCTATCTGCGCTCTCGGAATTATCCGCGGTTAATCTTTTGCCTTCTCAAGTCTTTCTATCCTCTTACTCAACTGCTTTAACTGCTCAACCAGCTTCGGCAAACGCTTCATCAAAACAAGTACCTGTAACGCTTCTTTTCCTTCGATTGCCGGTGAGCCAAGCACTCGTTGCCCGGCCGCTATATTGTGGCTCACACCGGATTGAGCTCCGACTATTGTACCATCTCCTATTTCTATGTTATCCGCCAGGCCGACCTGTCCGGCCAACACAACCCCGTCGCCGAGCTTGCAACTGCCGGAAATACCGACCAGGCTTGCTATCAGACAGCCCTTTCCGATTACTACATTATGAGCAATTTGCACGAGGTTGTCTATCTTTGTCCCGGCCCCGATTATGGTATTTCCAAATTTCGCCCTGTCAATACAGCAGTTAGCCCCTATCTCGACAAAGTCCTCGATTGAGACCCCGCCGTTGTGCGGGATAAGCCTGTGTGTACCATCGATAAATGAATAACCGAAACCGGTCGAGCCGATTGTGCTGTTTGCCTGAATGACCACATCGTTGCCGATTGTACAGTTGTGATAAACGACAACGTTACTGTCAAGGCGGCAATTTCTGCCAACCTTCGAATTCTCGCCTATTTTGCACCCGCTGCCAATTACGCTGTTTTCGCCGATTTCAACCCTATCGTCAATTACTACGCCTGCACCGACAGCAACGCCCTTGGCTATCCTGGCATTGGCGGCAACCTTCGCAGTCGGGTCAATCCCTTCGGGAGCAGCTTTCAACTTGGGCCTGAAAACATTTAAAGCTTCTATCAGGGCGGCATTAACATCTTTAACAACCAATTGGGGCTTGGCCAAACCATCAATACGCCTGGTAACGATAACCGCCCCGGCATGCGACTGCTCAAGTCCCGCTATGTGCCTGACGTCTGTAAGGTTTTTCAAATGCACGTAATTGCGTTTGGGGGCTATAACAAAAGTAACGTCATTCTCACCGGCTGACTCTACCGTCCCCACAGCGCTTATCTGCCCGGAGCCGTCACCGACCAACTCGGCGCCAATCCGCTCAGCCAATTGTGCAACTGTCAATCGCATCACAAATTCTTTTAGTCTCGAGTTTTTGATTTCGAGTTTTTAGTTATAACTCAAAACTATTCCTCCGAATCAAGCCGAGCCATCACTTCGTCGGTAATATCTAACAACTCGCCGCTATACACCAGCTTATGAGCGCTGATAGTCATCGTAAGCTCCTTGGCGCTCGGCGCAGGAAGCTCGGGTTTGCTCCTTTCAAACACCAAATCCAAACCCTTCTGTTTCGCAACCTCGCTGGTTTCCCGCAAAATATCTTTATAAAGCTCCTCGACCATTTTCCGTTCTTTTAACGCCATCTGCTGCTCATAGAACGTTTGTTGAACCTGCAGGTTGGCCTGTTTTGTCAAGACCTCTTTCATCAGCGACATATAGTCACTGCTGCCGGCTTTCAACGTTTTGAGCCCCTCCTTCTCAGCGTCAATCTCCGCCTTAAGCTTCCCCAATTCTGCATTAACTCTGTCCCGTTCGGCAATAGCTTCTTCCCTGTACTTGACACTTCTCTTACAATCCTGAAAAATTTTCTCAACACTGACAACGCCAATCTTAGGCCTGTCCCCACTTCTCACATTGAGCCTTACCTGCTCTTCAATCATCTCCCGTATCAGTAACATATCATAATCTTTGATGTCTATCTTGCGTGTATTAAGCTGCGCCTGTATTTCGTCAATCTTCTTCGCTATCCTTTCCAGTTCGGCAAGCCTCTCATCCTGTTCAGCAATCCTCTTACCTTGCTCGGCAAGTTTTTTATCCTGCTCGGCAAGCCTCTTGTTCTGTTCAGCTATGGTTCCCATCTCGCCTGCGTTCTTTGCCCCATTTTGAAAAAGAAACACTGAGCACAGGGCAACCACTAAAACCACTATCACCACATAAAGCCAAGTCGTTTTTCCAACATCCATAAATTACCCTTTCCTGACTTACGCTTAAGGCTAAAAACTAAAAGCCAAAAACTTTTGAATTACACAGTTTTCCGCTTGCCGAGAAGAACCGCGAATTAAAACAACCGTCCCACAGAGAAAAAGAAGGCCTCGGTATCGTCAGCGTCATCTTTCAAAAATGGCACGGCCACTCCAAACCTCATCGGCACAGGCCCAAACCACTGAGGTATTAGTATCTGTATGCCTGCCCCCACCGAAGCACGGTAGTTCCCCGAATCAATCGCTCCGCTGTCAATGAAAAACAACGCTGCAAATTCTTCACTTACTAAAGGCACAGTCACCTCCGCATTGGCCAAAAATATCCAGTCACTGCCTATCTGGTCTTTCTCCTCCGCGCCGGCTACAGGTGCACCTGCTACCGTCGTCGGAAGGCCTCTGGTGCTTACACC
>JAUXAH010000095.1 GCA_030614945.1 Phycisphaerae bacterium | reverse complement strand
AGCATCCGGCTCCGGATGAATCCGCCGCATAAAGCCGACATTCTGCCTGTCCAGAAGCGAAGCCACCGCCTCATTGGCCTCCACCATAAACATTTCGATTATCGTATGCGGATAGCTGTCATCCGCGGGGCAAGCGTCCACGACCCGTCTTGATTTGTCCATTATCAATTCTGTTTCCGGCAAATCCAGATGGAGCATTCCGTTCTTCGTTCGCCGTCTTTCAATCATTCGGCTGAGCACCTCCATATTTCTCAGCAGCTCAACCACTTCCGGCTTAACTGATTTTGTACGGCCTTTCAAAATCTTATCTGCTTCTTTGTAGGTCAAGCGCTGCGCCGAAAGCATAACAGAGTTAGCAAAACGCCGACACAAAACGTTACCATCACCGTCGTAGGTCAAATACACACTTTTAACAAAACGCTTCTGGCCGGGCTGAAGACTGCATATACCGTTACTTAAAATCTCCGGCAGCATCGCAATCGTTTTGCCCGGCAGATATACGCTGTTTCCACGCTCTTTCGCTTCAATATCCAGCGGCGAATCCGCTGACACAAAATTACTGACATCGGCAATATGAACGCCCAGAACCCAGTGGCCGTCAGAATCCTTCTCAAGACTTATCGCATCGTCAAAATCTTTTGCATCCGGCGGGTCAATCGTAATAATCACCTTTCTCGTTATGTCCTCTCTTGCATCGGGTTGCTCGGCATTAAATTCGCCGGCAGCTTCGCGGGCCTGCTCGATGCAATCAGCATCAAATTCGCTCGGCAAATGAAACTGGCGAATTATTGACTTTATCTCGCTTTCATATCGTCCTGCTTTGCCGAGCACCTCAATAATTACGCCGCGGGCCAGATATTTTTCCGTCGGATACGAAAGTATTTCGACCACAACTTTATCTTTCCCCCTGGCCCCTTTTGCGCCGACATCATCAACAGAAATCGGCTCGAAAAAGCTCGTCCCATCCGGCTGAACAATCCATCCGTCGGGCCCTTTTAATAAAGTTCCGACGAATCTGTTTTGTGCTCGTTCAAGAATCTCGACCACTTTGCCGCTGTATCGCATCTGTCCGGCGCGTTTACCTTTTTTTACAACCTTGACGGCAACGATATCGCCGGTCATTGCATCGCCTGTTGCGCTCGGCGGTACAAATAAATCACCGTGCGAATGGGGTTCGAGCGGTGTTATGAAGCCAAATCCTCTGGGGTTTGCTCTGAATGTCCCTATGACCCGCCCGGACAACGCCGGCAGACTAATCAAATTACCCGCACCTATCACCACGTGTCCAGCTTGACGCAGTTGGTCGAAGGCCTCTTTGAACTGGGGATAATCTTCCGAACTTACACCTAATGCCTTGGACAGTTGTGAAAGTTTCAGCGGTGCGTAATCAGAGTGCTTCAATAACTTAACTATTTTTCTTTTGAAAATTTCAGGCATTTGACCAATCTGCAAAAAACAAGAAAGCGCCCAACCGATTTCTATATCGACTGAGCGCCGGATTTATCTGAAATAAAACCCCACACATAACTGTGGGGTATACTCCAGTCTGCTGTCGCGCTGTCATTCCCGCGAAAGCGGGAATCCAGTCTCTCAGCGACCGCGTGGCAGCCTCAAGATTGTAGGGCGGGCTTCAGCCCAACGCCTCTTCCGACCCCTCAGCCCCGGTTCCGACCGCGCAGATTCCCACGCACACCGAAAATATCAAAAAAACCAATGTGCTGTTTTTTTCTCCATTACCCTTCCCATCTAACTATCCTTTCTCATCATCGTTTAGGTTCAACCACACCCATTCTAAAAAACAAATCCTGACTTTGCCAGGGTTTTCATTATCGTTTACTCCCCCCCCGGCCCCGCTGGGAGTCAGAACTTCACTTGGGGTCAAAACTGACCCATAAAAAAATAATTTGGCATCCAAATTCTCATTTCTTATGTTTTATTTAGTGTCCTTAAAACGTCAAAAAACTAATTTTTATCTAATTATGGGGATTAATTATGGAACCTGAAAACTCAGAAAATTGGTCACAGCCGGACACAAGCCCACATCCTGAAAATCAGTCCTTCTTCCAGAAGGAATGTCTCCAACGGACCTGGCTAAATGTTAAGCTGGCAACCTGGCTCAAATGTCTCATTGTTATCGGTGTTTTGCTTTTCGTTGCTCTTGTAATTCGTCCTAACCGCACACCGGCACAGTTCCAGCAGCAGGACACCCAGGAAACATCCGAATACTACTCCGAATTCGATGAATATGATTGCTATGATGACTATTATTACGACGACTAAAATCTTTACGTCGGATTAAACGCTAAGGCACTTCGCGTCTAACCCCCAAAATCCCTTTTGGGGGTTTTTCTATTTAGCCCCAACTCTCCGGTAATTCTAAGGCAGGCGTCCTTTGGGCGGGGGTGCCCACTCACTGGCGTCGCGGAGGCCGCCAGACCTACACGGTCAAGTGGAGCACAGGGTTATCTGCCATTTTCTTTCGCATCAGTTGAAGATAGCACCTCCGGGCGTTCCTCTAACCATTTCTTGGCTTTGCTCGGACTGCCCAGAGGCATTTTCCAGCCGGCAGAAATCCATACCTCTTCTTTGAACTCTTGGCCGACTATAGCACCGAGCGCGTCGGCAGCACAGCGTGCCACAGGCATGAAAGGGTAATCAAGCATCCTGCTCACAGAAACCAAGGCACGTCTGTCGGCCTGATGTGTCAGTGCTTTTAGAACTTCCCTGTTCATGTCATGGACGTCGCCGCGGTTGTTCGGGTTGGTGAAGTTTAGCTTGGTAATAAGGACGGGCACTGCCAGGGGGCTCTTTAGGTGCTGGAAAGCCGTAGCTGCATGGCGCTGAATCTCTGGCACTTTGTCGGAGAGCATCTTGACAAGGGGGGTGCAGGCACAAGGGTCGGCGATATGACCAAGGGCATCTACCGTGCTACGGCGAACAAGCCAATGGCTGTCCTCGAGCGCATTGACCAAAGCGGGTACTGCGGCGCTACGCTTGATGAAGCCCAAAGCTTGTGCGCAGGCCGCGCGGACGGGTGGGGACGAATGATTGAGGAGCAGTCGGCACAACTCATCCACGTCTGCTGCTGTGGCCTTGTTAGCCAACGTTTCGATAGCTTTGTTACGGACTTCATGATCGTCCGACTGGATCTGCTCTGTCGGCGGCTTGCACCCCAGCAACAAGCACGCAGCCATCAGCACTGCACAGCAGGAAAACGCGGACAACCCATCACGCCCCATTACATTCTCTCCTTGGTCATAGATAACTATCGATTATATGGTTTCCGCATAACGAAAAGCTCACCGTCCCTCCGAAGCCGACGGTGAAAGAGGGTCCGCGTGCAGCCGCTGGTTTGGTTCAACTTTCGTATCTCGTGGCTCGTGGTCCGTGGTTCGATTCACGATTAACTAATCCACTAATCAACTCTTTTTCGCCTTGAGATTGTTAAGTCGCCTGGCAAGGCGTGATTTCTTTCGTGCGGCAGTCCTTTTATGCATTGTGCTGGTAGCTGCGGTTTTGTCCAGCTTGCGGACAATGAGCTGGTATTGCTCGCTCGCCGCTTCTATGTCACCGCCGCTCAAAGCCGTCTCAAAATGCTTAATTTGTGTCTTTACCTGGCTCTTACGTGCGCGATTAATCGTCCTTCTTTTGGCATTTTGTTTCACTCTTTTTTTCGCTGATAACGAATGTGCCACTATAGTCTCCTAAAAAACCATCGCTGCTTCATTTACAAACACTCATAAACATTTACTCAGAGGTTGGCTCAGTCCCCTTCCTTCTCAACTTATCTACTCGCTGGCGGACATCCTTGTATCCAAAATCAAGCTGGGCAATTTTACGATAAATTTCCAGCGCCTTTTCCGTATCACCCTGCTGCTCATAAGAGCACGCCAGGTTGTACCGCAATTCCTTGGCGACACCGTCATCTTTTATCTCGTAGGCCTCTATCGCCTGGCTAAAAACATCGATTGCGTCTGCAAACCAGCCCTTCATATAAAAGCAGTACCCTATTTTATCCATCGATGAAATCTTTCGTCGCGGGTCTTTCTGCGCATCCTGGAACAAAGGTATCGCATCGTCATACTGTTTATTCCAAACCAGACGAACACCATATTCGTACTTGGCCTGCAGGTCAGTCGGGTAGTTCTCCACACAGAGCCGATAGTGCTCTAATTCCGTGCTGTCTAATTGCGCCGACAATTCTGTAAGCTTGGCCCTGGCCTGCGCCTCGTCCGGCTTAGTCTCAAGAGCTGCTTTTGCCGCTCTTTCTTTACGCTTGAGTTGTTTTATTCTGAACAGCCCTGCACGCTGCCTAAAGCTAAAATCGCTCTTACTTTTATACGCATTTTCCAGCAGCTCTATCGCCTCATTCTCAGCTTCGTCGTTTTGCAAATCCGACAGCGCCTGCGCCAAATTAAATATGTGCTTCGGCAGATTTGCGTCCTCGGCCAGTCCTTTTCTGGCCTCTTCAACCGCCAGGACGCGGTAATCGTCCGTCTTGACAACACCCTCCTGGGCGTGAAGTTTCTCCTGCGCCTCCCGGTCCTTGATGGACTGCCTGAAATCACCCTCCTGGTCATACTTGCCCCTGACAACAGTCAACTCGGCTGTGAGGTTCTTAAACTCGTCCGCCAAGTCGCCGTCCTCCGGTTTAAGCCGCGAGGCATGTTGGCACGCTATAATCGCTCTGTCGAATTCGCCAATGGTTTTGTACGAATCTTTTAACAGGAGATATGTTTGTAATGATGGTTTCCGGGCAGCATTATTTCCCTGAAACACCAAATCAGCAATCCATTTAGCCGTTTTATTAAAACCGCCTGCCACCGCAGCTTTTAGTATATGCTCGGCATACGGCAAATGGCCGGGGTCCTTGGCGAAAAGGTACTCGGCGTTAAGCATCTGCTCGAGCGGCGTTTTACCTCGCAGACGTTTCATTCTTTCCACCATTGACGGTTTCTTGCCGCCTTTTCCCTGCCTGACCAGTGCCAGTTCGTGAAGCGGTATATGCCCGTGCTGCAGCGCCTCCGGCGTACATTGCAGCCCTTCGAGGTACATGTCGATAGCGTAATCGAAATTATTTGTATCCGCCACCTTTCGGGCTCTTTCGAAGAAAACCGCCGCCTTAACAGACTCTCCTATACCTTTTTCTTCCATACCTTTTAACCGATTCCTTTGTCTAATGCCTCATTTAACCCGCTTATCCTAATCCGACGCTCAAATTTGTCAACAAATAAAAACTTGTATAAAAAGTGAAGCTGTGATATATACCCTGAAGCGTATTTCTTGAAGCCGGATGCGAGATACGTTTGCCCTGAGCAAAGTCGAAGGGAAACACCAGATACAAGTTTATGGAGAACTAATATGGTAAATGCTCTTGAGCTGTATGACCCGCAGATTTACGAGCTTGTAAGGCAGGAAAGGGCACGCGAAAGCGGCTCAATTCGCCTTATCCCATCGGAAAACTACGTGTCCAGGGCCGTAATGTTGGCCAGCGGAAGCTGCCTTACAAACAAATACGCCGAAGGCTACCCCAATAGGCGATATTACGAAGGCCAGCAGGTAACCGACCTCATCGAAAAAATGGCCCAGGACAGGGCAAAAAAAATATTCAAGGCCGACCACGCAAACGTCCAGCCCTATTCCGGCTCAGTAGCAAACTGGGCCGCATATCTGGCTCTGGTTGAACCCGGCGATACCATTATGGGCCTGTCTCTCCCCTACGGCGGACACCTCACGCACGGCTGGAAAGTCAGTGTAACAAGTAAAGTATTTAATTCCGTTCAATATACAGTCAACCCGGACACCGGCAGATTTGACTATAACCGGATTGAAGAGCTCGCAAAAAAACACAAACCCGGAATCATCATCTCCGGCGCCACGGCCTATCCTCGCGAGATTGATTTTGAGATATTCGGCCAGATTGCTCAAAAGGTGGGTGCATATCACGTCAGTGATATTGCCCACATTGCCGGTCTTGTTGTAGCCGGCATCCATAAAAGCCCTGTACCCTATGCCGACATCGTATCAACCACGACGCACAAGACACTGCGGGGACCCCGCGGTGGAATGTTACTATGCAAAGCAGAACACGCAGAAAATGTGGACAAAGCCGTCTTCCCGGGTCTGCAGGGCGGCCCGCATATGCACACATTAACCGCCATCGCCGTAGCACTGGCTGAAGCTGATACGCCGGAGTTTATCGCCTACGCAAAACAGATTGTCAAAAATGCAAAAGTGCTGGCCGAGAAGCTGCTCGAATACGGGTTCAACCTTTCATCAGGCGGAACCGACAATCATTTAATCTTAATCGACCTTCGAAATAAAAACATCCCCGGCAAAAAACTGGCAAAGGCCCTCGACAGGGCAAGAATTGTTACTAATTATAACACCACACCTTTAGACCCGGCTCATCCATCTGACCCCAGTGGACTGCGTATAGGCACACCGGCCATTACCACTCGCGGAATGAAAGAGCCGGAGGCCGAGCAAATCGCCTCCTTTATAAATAAAGTGGCTGAAAATATTGACAATGAGTCGGTAATCGAAGAGGTCGGAAAAGAAGTTTTGCTTTTATGCTCGGCATTCCCTGTGCCCGACCACTTCATCATACCGAACAAGAATAACAAAGTGTAATGTCATTGCGAGCGAGACGCAGCCGAGCGTGGCAATCTCATAACCGTAGGCAGATACGGAAGGTCAAATATCCTCAAGGAGTAACAGCATGGCCCAGGAAGAACAGGTACTGGTTGTCGAGCGAAAAGTCCTTGAGCAGGTAGGGATGTTCCAGGGGCTTACATTGGACGTCGCTCGCTATCTGCGTGAGCTGTTCGTTCCAGGCGTTCTTCGTTTCATTCCGAGGTCAAAGGCGGAAGCGGACCCCGCCTATAAGCAGGTCATTCCCTACGTGATTATGAGTTATGACGGCAAGTACCT
>JAUXAH010000556.1 GCA_030614945.1 Phycisphaerae bacterium | reverse complement strand
CCGCCAGGCGGGGCAGAAAGCGGCTTCGCTCCCTCCCCCCGCCCACCCACCGGTCGCTCCGCCGCTTCTGCCCCTCCACGCCCGCCCCTTCTTTGACCTCTCCTTCCAGCCACGGACCTCTCGCCCGCCGCCGCAGAGGTCAAGGGCGCGGCCGCGGGCTAGCTCTACCGCTGCCTGTCTTTGCCCCTCACCTCATGCGGGCGTTCCCGCCCTCGTCGGTGGGGCCAGCGCCAGGGCTTTTCTACGGTCCCTTGTTCTCTCTTTCCGTGCTCTCGCTAGGCGTGGCGCTCGCCCCCCCTCCTCGGTCGGGGGCGTCGGGCGCGCTCCGCGCGCCCGACCCCGCAGCCACAAAGAGAGCGCGGGTACGCTGCGCGCGCGCTAGCTGCAACGCTGGCGCCCTCAATGCCGGGTGCTCGAGCACGGTGCTGCCGGCAGGAAGGGGAGGAGCGTTCCCCCTCCTGGAGGCGCTGCCTCCGGAGGAAGGAGGGAGAGCGCGCGATCGGGGGGGATTCGTGCCTCTGCGGGGCGCTCCTGGAGGCTGCCACGCCGTGATCCTGGCGCCGGGGGGATCGATTGCCATCGAGGGAAGGCCAGGAGCGCGCGCCTGTGAGCTCACGGACGTCATCCTGGACGGGGATCTCCCCCCACGTGGCCACCGGCGGACGTCATCCTGGACGGGGATCGCCGCCCACGTGGCCACCGGCGGACGTGCGGGAAGCCCCGCTCGGGGCGGAGGTCGGCGGCCTCCGGAGGGGAGCCGGACGTCGTGCGCGCCCCAGGCTGGGCCGCCCGCCCCTCGCTCCTAACGTCGGACGGCGATCTGGCGGCGGCTTTCCGCTCCCCCCCCCGCCCCATCCGCTTTTGTGGGAAAACCGCCCCCGGTACTCCGGGCGGCGGTTCTGCGGCTGATGGACAGCAGAGGATGGCAAAGGACAGTAGGCGGCGCATAGACGCAGAGGGGTCGGAGTGCCGCCCGTACTGCGTTATGTAACTTGAGTGTGTCTGCGTGGCGAGTTGGTTCGGCGGACCGTGGGGTGATGGTGTTCGCTGTGACCGTGGGCTAGTAGACGTCCAGGCGGGCGGCCAGGGCGGTGAGGGTGACTACGATAAGGTAGAGGGCGATGATCTCGATGAGGGTCATGGTATTTCCTAGCATCCTGGTTTGACGGGTCGGTGGGTGACCGGCGAGATCCGGTGTAGAGAGAGACCGGCGACGACGACGACGGGAGGGAGACCCTGGGAGCTGTTACGTTTGGCTGCGGTTTTTTGCGGTCGTTTCGCCCCGAGCAGAGCATGGGGCGAGCCCTCGCTAGAGAGCTCGCGTAGTGGTGGCCGTGGTCGCCCCTCACTGTCGCACGTACGCTGTCGCCCTCGCCCGATCGCGTGACTAGCACCTGGAAGCGGGGCTCGGACCGGCTCGACGTCCTTGATGAGCCCGGTGCTCGCGCTCGCTGGGCGTGCGGTGTGTTGCTGCAGGTGGCCCCTCGATGGCTCTTGTTGCGCGGCGCCAAACCGCGAGAGAGTGC
>JAUXAH010000298.1 GCA_030614945.1 Phycisphaerae bacterium | reverse complement strand
ACGGAACCTGCATTCGCGATTACATCCATATCGACGATTTGTGCAGGGCGCATCTGCTGGCACTGAACAAGCTGGGGGGGACGCCGGAGGCAAGCCGCGAGCTGGTCTATAACTTAGGCAACGGCAAGGGCTATTCCGTCGCAGAAGTAATCGAAACGGTTAAAAAGGTCTCGGGTAAAGATTTTAAGGTCGTAGCCGCAGACCGTCGGCCGGGCGACGCACCGGTATTAACATCCGACGCCACAAAGGCCAAAAATGAGCTCGGCTGGAAAACCGAATTGCCCGAATTGGAAAAAATAGTTGAAACCGCCTGGCAATGGCATAACCAGCACCCTGACGGCTACCCTGATTGAAAAACTACGAAAAGCACGAAGCACGAAATTCGAAATCCGAAACAAATTCAAATGACAAAAATACAAATGTGGGAAAAAAGCAAAATGTAAAATGTCATTGCGAGCCCGAACGAAGTGAGGGCGTGGCAATCTCATCTGTTAGGTTTTAGATTGCTTCGCTGCGCTCGCAATGACGCTTCCTGTCAGTTTTGAACATTTGAGATTTGAATTTCGATATTCGAATTTCGAATTTATACAAAATGGAGACGAACTATGAATGAAATTTTTGTCGGCATTGATTTAGGCGGCACCAATATCAAAATTGGCTGCTTCGACTCTGAGCTAAAGCTTATCTGTAAAACAGCAGTGGCGACCGAAGCGGATATGGGCCCGGACGCCGTCATTGACAAAATGGCCCAAACAGTAGAAAATTTACTCGATGATTCGGGCCTTTCCCTCCAGGACATCACCGCAGTGGGTATAGGAACGCCGGGACCGGCAAAATACAGCGAGGGCGTCATAATAAAGTCCACTAACATGCCAAAATTCAAAAACGTCCACATCTGCCGGATGCTCAATGAAAAGCTCGGCGCACCCGTCTCTTTTGATAACGATGCAAATGTGGCCTGCTGGGGTGAATACGTCGTCGGCGCCGGTAAAGGCGCCGGCGATATGGTCTTCTTTACCCTCGGTACGGGAATTGGCGGCGGAGTTATCAGCAATGGCAAGCTGGTCCACGGCTGCGCAGAAAATGCAGCAGAATTGGGACATATCATCATATACCCCGACGGCAGAAGATGTAACTGCGGACAAAAGGGCTGCGTGGAAGCGTATGCCTCCGCCGATGCGACGGCCAAAAGAGCGACCGAGGCCGTCGAAGCTGGAAACGAATCCAGCTTAAAAAAAGTGCTCGACGAAAAGGGAAAAATAACCAGCAAAGATGTTTACGAACACTTAGCCGGCGGTGATGAGCTGGCCAGGGAAATAACCGATGGAACGGCCAAGGCGCTTGCACTTACCTGTATAAGTATGCTGCACATCACAGAGCCGAAGCGGATAGTCTTCGCCGGCGGAATGATTGCTGCCGGCGAGCCGCTGCTCGCCCGAATAAAGGATTTCTTCAACGAATATATCTGGTCTCTGAAGAAAGAGCCGGTCGAAATATGTTTTGCCACACTGGGAGAAGATGCCGGCATAATTGGCGCCGCCGCACTTGCCCAGCATACCTGTGGATAAGAAAGCTCACCAAGCCGAATTTAGCACGGCTTTTCACGGCGAGGAGGGCTATCGCTGCTACTTGTCTGTAATCGTTATCTCTATTGTGTTCGATCTGACAAGACCTGTCCACAAGCGGTCCGATTTGTACTTCTGCATCATTCCCCGGTCATACGCCATGCTAACCCGAACAAGATATTTCCCGGGCGGTAGTGTGGCGAATTCAGAAACAGGTTCAGTTTCCGATTCATCATGACCGGGCTCAAACGTGAACATTTTGCCAAGCTTGCTACCATCCCATTGAGGGTGTTGGAACGTCCGCCAGTATCCCGGGCTGTCTCGCACTTCGAGAAAAAGCGGCCCCGTATCAACAATATCAAAAGGTTTGGAACCGGCGTTTTTGAAGTGAATTACAAGTTTTGGCTGGCCATCCGGCCGATCCGGCCGAACTTTTGACGACAGGACAAGTTGAAGCCCGTTAACAACCTCCGAAGAACCTTTACCATAATGACCTTTCTTTATCTCTACAGCATTATCACCCGATGACGAGGAGTAATGGCAGCCTCCCATAACGATCGCGAGGACAATTGTGATTCCATACTTATACATAAGCGAAAACCTCCTAATTATACTGGTAAGCGGCTTGCCGGACCAAGTGCCGATGTCCCGGCTAAAGACTTTTTCGCTTCTCCTCTTCCGACAGCGGTTCGTTGAGCGAGCCGGAGCGGAAGCCCTGCAGGTCAACGGTTACGAACTTAAAGCCGAGCGATTTTAATTTTTCGACAATTCGTGAGCGGGCCGGCTCTGTCGTAACTTTGTCGATATCTTCGGCGTGAACTTCGATTCGAGCAACGGTATCGTGATGGCGAACGCGAAATTCAATCAGGCCTAATGCTTTCAGAAATTCTTCGGCCTGGTCAATTTGTTTCAGCCGTTGCTCTGTAATTTCAAGACCATAGCTGATTCGCGAGGCAAGACAGGGTGACGCAGGGACATCAGCCGTGGGCAAATTCAAGTCTCTACTTAACTGGCGAATGTCATCCTTGGTGAGCTTGACCTCCGCCAGTGGCGAGCGGATCCCAAAGGTCTTCATTGCCCGGTTGCCGGGACGGAAATCGTCGAGGTCGTCGTAGTTGGTCCCGAACACAACATTGTCAAAGCCCTTTTCTTTGGCGATGTCCAGGAGAATTTTACAGATGTGAGATTTGCAGTGGAAGCAGCGGTCGGCCTTATTAGCCGAGTATGCCGCATCAGCCAGTTCATTTGGTTCGACTGTCTGGACTTTGACACCTATGTTCTTAGCCGTCTCGATTGCCCGGGCGTACTGGCTTTGTGGCAGAGACGGCCCTTTAGCGATACAGGCCAGTACATTTTCAGCGCCGAGCGTATCGACCGCCGCCTTCAAAAGAAACGTACTGTCCACACCGCCGGAGTACGCAACAACGACCTTACCCAACCCCTTGAGGATTTGCTGAAGCGAATTGTACTTGTCCTGAGTACTCATTTATTTAACACTGTGTTTCCTATCTATATTTATCCGGGGAGGAACTTAAATGTGAAGATACTAACAGCCAATGCCAAGTTTCTTATCACCTAATTGGTATCATGTTACTAAATCTCGTAAGTGA
>JAUXAH010000437.1 GCA_030614945.1 Phycisphaerae bacterium | reverse complement strand
TCCTTAATAGACTTATTGAATAAATTAGAAATATTAAAAGCTATGATCAAAATAATTACTAAAGCAATAATATTTATAATTTCTCTTTGGCTCTTCTTCAAAATAAAGTTCCTTTCAATTTAGTTAGCTAGTTAACTGGTTAAATTAGTCATTAGTGAATAGTGAATAGTCGTTAGCATAAATTCAAGATGCAAGTTCTCAGTTTTCAGTTTTTAGTAAGTAGGAAATATTACTTGATCTATTAACTGGCAAACTTGTTAACCGGGTAACTGGATAACTAATATCCTCTACGCTAAACGCTATGCGTTCTATGCTAAATTTGTTCACTAACTACTAATTTGAACTTTTATATATTTAGTGATGACCTTAAAAGGTTTAAAAGGGGTCCCTCCACCTTCATAAAACTTAGTAAAATATTCTACGTACTGTAAACGAGTTGTATGGATAAATGCCCCCATGCCACTTATTACCATATTAAATAGATGTCCTAAAATAAAGACTAAAGCTGCTATAATAATTCCAATAATTGGAATATCTTTAAATAACATAACAAAATTATTAACCACCACTGCTAATACTGCAGTTGATAATCCCAAGGCAAATAATCGTGAATAAGAAAGAATATCGCTAAAATAACCTATAAGATCATATAAACTTAGTACTCCACCAGCAGCTTTTAGTATAATATTTTTATTTGACCTTCCCTGTGTAATAACCACAGATAACAATCCCGCCCAAATTATATAGTTTGTAATAATTTTAAATCCTGCTAAAGAACCAATAGTGTTTGCCAAAACAGACAAAAGTAATCCGGAAATTAATAATAACCATGAGCCCTGGTCCATTAATCCTGTTTTAATTTTATTATTCTTAATATTTGCAATAAATTTAATAATAAATCCGGTGTAAATTTGAATTACTCCTAAAGATAGAGATATTAACAATAGAGGCATGGGATTTTTTATCGGGTCGAGTAAGGATATTGTATCAATTAAAAAAGTTTTTATGAACAGCATGTTTTCGGGAAGAAAATTAAGGGTATCCCCCATCCAACTACCCATAATTGCTCCCATTATAAAAGTGGATACTCCACCTAAGAAAAATAATCCAAAAAATTTCTTTGCCATCCCTTCAAATTTGAATTTTACCAAAGCCCAGTAAGACAAAACAGCTATAACTAATCCATAACCGGCATCAGATAAACACATTCCGAAGAAAATAAAATAAAAGGGAGCAAATAAAGGAGTGGGATCAAATTCCTTATATTTAGGAATTCCATACAGTTCTGTTATTGATTCAAAAGGTTCCACAAATTTATTATTCTTTAAAGATACCGGTATATCATCGCTTTCTTTGGGATCACTAAATACAACCTCTAATTCTTTAAATTTTTTATGTAATATATCTTTTAACTTATTTAGCTCTTTCTTTAAAATCCATCCTTCGATGATTATTACTTTTTCAGTCTGTTTGATGTATTTTTCTATATCTTTTTTATTTTTTAAGATAGATAAATAATCAAAAGCAGGATATAATGATAAATTCTCTCTATACAGCTTTTTACCTGCTTTAAAAATTATTCCCCTTTTTTCCTCAATAGTTTTTAATTCTCCAGAAATTTCTTCTAAGATATTTTTTGGAGTTTCTCTATATTCTAAAGGAAATTTAAAAGAATCGAAATTGTACTTATTCAGCACTTTGTTAATAGAAATATAATATTCAGATATTGAAAGAATCATTACCTTGCATTGTTTTTTATCTTCAGTAATTTTTATTATTTCAATTTCTTTCCCTATTTTTATTATTTCTTTTAAACAAGAAATAAAATCTTTTGAAGGAATAGTCCCTATAATAATTTTAGTATTTTTTGTTCCTTCTAAATCCTCTACTTTTATGTCCAATTCTTTCCATTCTTCTAAGTTTTCTTGAAGACTTTTAAGATGGTTCTCTCTATTTTTTAGATTTTTAAGGTCTACATCTAATTCTTTGCAACTTTCATAAATTTTTTTATGATCATATTGAAAAAATAAAGAGGGTAATTTTTTATAATCATAAACCTTATCATAGGTGACT